>CAYZLU010000001.1:0-40168 GCA_964479285.1 uncultured Planctomycetales bacterium
GTTTTTGTTGGATATGGAAAGGTTGTTTTTTTCAAAATGGCTATGGACACTACATTTTAAAACGAAAAGATTACCGAGCTCATCGAGTAGCCTACGAAATTGCTTTTGGTGAAATCCCAGAAGATAAATTTGTTTGTCACAAATGTGATAATCCTTCTTGTGTGAATCCCAAACATCTTTTTTTAGGCTTTCCCAAGGAAAATACACATGACATGATTTCAAAAGGACGTTTGAATCGTTCCCGAGGAGAAAACAAAGGCATAACTTATCGAAAAGAAACTGGAAAATGGCGAGCCCGCTACATGAGAGATTATAAAAATATTCTCGTAGGGGAGTTTGACACGAAAGAAGAAGCTTTATCTGCTTTGCAAAATGCACGATCGTCACCCTAGATTTAATTAACTTTATCCTGTATGATAAAAATTATTAAGTGCAAGTAACTAAATCATGTATCACCCTCAAATTTCGAATGATGACGTAACAGATATTATGGAAATGGCTCAAAAAATTGAGGACTACATAAAAGAAATCGTTAAGGATAACGACAAGAATATTGCGATTTCTGCATTAATTAGTGGGTCTGTCAATTCCATAATGTCTCAATGCAATTCCATAAATGAAACTATCCTTTACAGAAACTTTCTTGTGCAAACTATGGATATGGCTATTAAGTGCGCTCAGGAGAAGGAGTAGTTTTCTTTGTCGATTTTCTCTTTTTAGGAGATTTTTTCTCGCAATTCTGCATAAATTCAGCAAATTTACCCATATTAAAGTAAATATAGTTAATTTTAGACAAACATTCTTCGGTTATAGGGCATTCATCTTTTACATCATTCAGACGTTTCCTTTCCTCTAACGCAGCTCTCGCTAAAGATATACAGCCTTTGAATTCATTTACCATACCATTAAGTTTATCCACATTTTTCATGTAGTCTTCAAACTTGTCCAGGGTCACAATGGCTAATTTAACTTGTTCGTTCCTGCGCTCATCATTGACCAAATCATTGAGCTTGTCATGGATGCGATTAAATGTGCTAAACTCATTTCCAGACTCGAAAACTTCTTCCAAACATTCTCTAACAATGGAGCCTGTATTTTCAGAAATGTTTACATTTGGATTATTAATAATTATGTTTAATTTTTCGTGAATTCTATCGATTTGTCTATCAATATCATCCATGACGACGCAGGTTTCTAAGACATCCTCAATCTTGCTTATCCGTTCTCTGATATCTTTAATATCATTCCAAAACATTACTCACCCTCTTTATGAACTCTATAATGAGTTACTTGTGAAAAGTTAATTCCTAAATCATCATCGACAAAAACGCATTGAAATCCAAACTTTTTTAACTTTTCTGACATTTCATCAAGTTTTTCCTTTGACTCGAATTCTAACCATTGTGTTTCTCCAGATGTAACGAAAAACTCAACCCAATATTTCTCTGTCATATTTTTTCCTCCCAACATTTATCGCACCTAACTGCAAACCAATGCATATTTCGCATCCTTCCAGGCGCCCCACAGCAATCACAGGTACGCAGGGAGAGCGCCTCAGCTTCTTCTATCAGATCCCTTATCTCCTGCGTATCCACATTGAGATAAAATCGTAATGTGCCATATTTCTCTTTTACTTGTATAGCGTAAATTTCTAAGATGATGTTATCTTGACCTTCGACCCAAGGATTGACTTCATTGTAATCCTCTAAAATCCTCTCGATTTTAATCGATAAATCTCGTATGAGGTCATACCAACCGAGACCGCATTCGAAAATAATTCCATTCACATATAGAAAAGGACATTCGTTCTTCAACGTATCCCAACTTTTCATTTCTCATCCCTCCTGATAGCCTCAGAAGTTGAGATATCCTTTTCATCATTCCATCTTTTTCGATATACCTCATATTCGGCAAAACTCATTCCTTTTGGTTCATAAAGAGGAGCTTCGCATCTTCGCCGGCAGTTTTTACAGAATCCATAAATCGTAAAATGAGCAGGGTCGCAATAATTACACCAAGTTTTCATTTTTTATCCTTTTCCTTCCATGCATATACTCCCCGATATCCCGTCCAATTATCATCATATTCAATTTTCCAATGTGAAATGGCTTGATTGGTGACTTCACCCCAATTTTTTTTTAATATGGAAAACTCGCTTTCTTCTTCAAAATCATCCCCTTCATCGAAAGTACGAACTTCATAGACACCATTTTTATCAGGTATTTTTTTTATAGGCACGCTTTTTGGGATGCTTTCTCTTGGATAGCATAAATTCCACCCTTTCCATTTGCATTTACATTTCCAAGTCCACTTCCCTTTTCTTGAAGTTTTTTTTACTCCACAACAACAATACATTCCCATTTACATATCCGCCATTCGGTTTATATAACTCGATCTTGCATTTTCAACGATAAGTTTTAATTGATTCCAAAAGAATTCATCGCTATCGAGTTCTTCATCTGTGTAAGGTTAAAATTTCTTTTTGTTTATTGATCCAAATTTCATTTTTATATTTGGGTTAAATCCACATTGTGACATTATTTCTTTCCTTTTATTTTACAAAGATCTTCCAGAATATCAAATATAGTGTCTAGTTGTTCTTGAATGTGTCTAAATTTTTTAGAATAAGGAGGATGGTATTTTTTTCCATGTATAAGAATTCTTTCAACTTTTTCCTTTTCATTTTTTTCTGCATAATCTTGACTAACCTTTGCAGAATAATTTAAGTTACCACCAAACTTTTTTATTTCTCGTGAAATATTCGATTGATCCCGATTTAAATGAAGGGCTATTTGAGTATGAGTAACATTTCGTTTTTTTAATTGACTCTCTATATATTGTCTTTCTTCATATGTAATTTTCTTATAAACCATTACTATTACCATTTATTCAATTTAACTTTTTACTCACCAAAATAAACATTATCATATCCATACGTTATTTTTTCAAGCAAATCTTTATCGGGATGTTCAGTACTTTTATTGCTAATTGGAAAGTCATGCTTTCCTTTTGCAATCTTAGTATTAAGTGAACGATCATTGATAAACAACCTTCTCACCCTGTAATAAGTTCTAAAAAGCCATCGGTGCGAATAGGCGATCGGATGTCTAAGTTTAAATAGAAAGCGTTGCCATCTTGTCCTGCCTATTAACATAAATCCCCAAGGGTCTAGAAAACGCACTTCATTCGAGAATTTGACACCTAGCGTTGATTGATGACAAACAGGCTCCCCACCTGGAGGTCTATATATAAATTCATTTTTTCGTGCGTTTACGTAATCTTCTTTTAGATTTTTCTCAATCATTAATTTTTCTTTATTCATTTTTACTCCTATGAAAATAAGTTATTTTAATCTTATTTTCTTTATTACGTATAATCCCTTTTGTCAGCCATTCTACTTCATCAACTGTATGCCTTCCATTTCCACAGCATTCTTTATAACTTTCCAAAGTAGCTCTAAACCAGGCACCCCCACATCCTTGGCATAGAGCATTTGGACAATACCAAATCCCTTGAGCTTCTACTCTTTTGTTTTTGATTCCACAAGAAAAGCATGTATCGGGTTTTTCTTTATTCAATTATAATCCTCCGACATTCCAGCTTCTTCGGATGTCCTGTTTATCTACTTGTCTATCGTAAACTTTATCGACTTTGTAAAATTCATCTTCATGAACTAGACGAATCCATTGACCGCCTTTTACATCATTGCCATCGTCCACCCAACAGACTCTTCGAACATTTCCTTTCGATAGCTCAACTTGTTTCATTTTTCATGCCTTTCCTGTCAAAATTAATCCCAATTCTATAAAATCTTTAAGGTTCATATTCCCATAGATAGTGGTAATCAGACCCCATTTTTTATAATCATAGCCAAATTTTCGAAGAGAGTTTTTAGATCTTATCTTCATAAGTTTCTTATATTTTCGGCTTTTCTTACTTATCTTCATCTTCAATTTTCTCCAAGTCTTCCAATGCTACTCTCAAATCAGCTTTAAGTCTATTTACATATTCAGTAACCCACCTGATTCTCTCTTCCCTCGAAGGACGAGTAAATCTCATTAATTGATCGGGGCTTTTTGGAATTTGTGATAAAGACTCAAACAAATTCAAAACACAATCGGAAGTAGGAACTGATAATAATTTACTGTCAAAACTTTTAATTATTTTTTCTGGAATTACTGTATTTAAATTGTTTTCTGGTTGATCACTATGAATGACCTTCCCATCATTAATCAGGTCTTGTGAATCTAAATCATACCTTTCATTGAAACATTTTTCGCACATACCCCTCTTGCCAAATCCTTTGGCAGCCTCGTCCCAAATTGCACATTTTAAACATCCCAAATGTTCTGCGCTTTTTAAAATTTCCTCTAATATTTCTTCATGCTCTTTATCCATAATATCTAAACGCTTCCTGGAGTAATCCAACCTTTACTTTCATCATGACCACAATATTTAGGTCTATCATTTTCAGTATCCATCATATTTATAATCCCATTAAGATTTCGAACGCTTTTTTCGCTTGTTGAGGACATACTGAGTTGCCGAGTCCTCTAAGTCTGTCCACATGGAACGATACCCCATCAGAAGTTCTACAAACTCCACTGACAGCCTTTTGCCAATGCTTTCGGGATTCAAACGGCCAATACTGTCCTGTAAATCCTCGCCGTGTTTCCCCTTCACTCTGCTCGGACTCGGCGCTCGTATCGGCTTCGATCCTTGGCTTGCGGTTGGGGTTGCTAAGAGTACAGAGGAATGTAGACAAGGCGTATTCCTTCTCCGTTCGCTCGGCGTATCTGATTGCGCTCTCGATTGCGGGGTGGGCCAATAAGAACCAACGATCTCTTTTGTGGAGCGCTCCAACGGACGCAGCGGATATAGTACACCATCGACAATCATACCCCATCGTGGTAAATTCATTAACAACTTGAAGTCCCCCTCTTGTTGAGATTGCCGGGACGTTTTCAAGGAATATGAACTTGGGCTTGATTTCTTTGGCCAAGCGAATGATCTCGAAAAACAGTCCGCTGCGCTCTCCTTCCAAGCCTTTTCCAAGTCCTGCAATGCTGATATCCTGGCATGGAAAGCCACCGTAGATAATATCGATGCTATTAATAGGAAATGACCCTGAGTCTTTTCCGAGTGTTTGCACGTCATCCCAAATTGGAGAGGTTTGTAATTCCCCACATGCCATTCTAGACAACAATACTCCTTGACAATAAGGGTCGATTTCGCAATAGGCGATGGGTCTAACGTAATCTCTAAGGGCGAGACTGATTCCACCGATTCCGCTAAATAAATCCAAGCCATTTAACATCCGTTCTCAATATCCAAAATATTTATTTATAGCCTTCATATCATTTTCTGAGCTTGCATTGTCTTTTCTTTCCAATCCCTTCAATCCCACCGCAAGGTAACGAAAGGCATCTGCCGCATGACTTGCGTCATCATGTTGAGGTGTGTTTTTATAACATCCTAGTCTATCATTCCACTCTTTTTTGTACGCTTCTAAATGTTTAAACCCCTTTGTCGTCTTTTCTTCATCAAAGACGCAACGGGACAACATTGATCGTACAGTCTGTATCCCTTCAAGTTTATCACACTCTTTGATGTCCAATATAACGATCCGACCGTCAAGGAGCGGGATAACGTGGTCAATATACTGCGTCTTAACGCCAGTGTCTCTTTTTCTCGCGTCATGAGGGAAGATATGTCGTCCAAAACGGTACTTTTGTTTATTAAGCCAATCACAATAATGTGCCGCCCCTTCATCAAGATTTTCATAAAAGTTTATAATATTTACTTGGCCGCCTCTTCCCACTTGAAAGCACCATATTGCAGTAAAATCGTCCAGGCCGATGTCCCATGCGCTATGAACCGGCAATGCGTCGTCGTAAGGAACCCGACAAACATTTCCATTAGCACTAAGTTTAGCCAATTGAGTACCGTAATAAAGACCTTCATTAGCACTTTCGAATGCCTCCTTTGGTGTCGATGGATACTCTTGCTTCATAGCATCACCGAGCATCCGATGCTTCATTTCATACCATCTTCTCTGCTCTTCGTCAATCTTTCTTTGACGCTCAAGCTCGATTCGATCGAAATATTCGTTTGTCTCTTTACTCACTATGATTTCTCCGCTTGATTCGCGATATTCTGGCTCGTCGAACCAAGGGAAGAAGAAAAATCGCATTTGCATTGGGGACAGTCTGAAATCAGGCATGGATTCGCTTTTCGACAATAACGCTTCAGCCTGTTTGCTAAACTCGTAGAAGTACCCTTCCCTTCCCTCAGCGGTGGATTCGATAGCAATAATTTGATCAGCGGAGACAGTGTTAAGACTTCCAGTAACAATTTCCTTTGCAACATCGGGCGACTTTGCACATATCTTTCCAAATTCAGAAACCAACAGCCGTTGATACGTTCCACTCCTGAATCCTGTACTAACTCGATAACTAGATCCATTTGCGAAAACCAATTCACCAGCTCGATCGTTAGTGGCACTGTTGAAAGCTCTCGTCCATTTGGGCATTCTGTCATATGCGTATTTTACCTTTTGTTTAAAAATTTGCTCTGCATCCTCTTTTCTATGGGCTATTATACCCGAAGCAGTATTATTATACCAAAAGCACTCATCCAAGAAGTTTATTACGAAATATGTAGTCACTCCTAGTTGACGCGCCTTAAGCACGAGCATTTGGTGCCACTCTCTATGATATAATTCCTTTTGTGCCCAATTAAGATTGAATAGAACCTCTTCACCAGATTTGTTTGTGATGTAATAAAGATGGGTGAGTCGCCAAAGCTTGTCATTAAGCTGCTCTTGGGTAGGGATGTAATCATCATGTTGAATAATCATTTTATTTTACCGCAAATAAAATCAATAGTTAAATTTATAACACAAACAATTAAACAAAGTAAAAAAAAAGAAAAAATTGATATAGAATATATATATATAAATTCTTTAATTACTTCCATTATTTATCCCTGGAGCTTCGGGCAATGGCATCCAATGAGTGACGCATTCTGAATATGCTGCCCATTCCATATCTCCCCAAGCACCTGATCCTACTTGAAATTCATCATGATATTCGTTAAGAAATTCCCATATAGGGAAATTAAACTCTAAACCCTTCTTATCATGAAAATTTGATTTATAAGCGATTGCAATAGGTTTAGGTTCGCCAGTTCCTGGATTATCTGAATAAACCAAAACATACTCTCCATTTTCTGGTAATCTGTCTTTGACGCTAATCCATTCCATTTTTCACCCTAAAATGTATGTAAATATCACCACACTTAAGCTTACCATATTCAGAGGGTACTAAATTTTTGTCAAATTGGAAATATTGAAATGCAGGTATCCAGTCTTTCAATCTTGTTAATTCGAAAACCTTATCATGATCTGCAACATCATAATAAACAATCAAATCTTCCGAGTGAGTTAGCTTTTTGCAATGTTGACAACGTCCCAATAATTACTCCAAATTATAACAAGGGTTCCAGCCACGACGAGCAACCCCGAAAGCGATCAAAAAGTTGCGGCCGGACTTGAACCGGCGCTCCAAGGCTCTAACCAACTGAGCTACGCAACCAAAATTTATTTATATGTCTTGTACGAAATATGCATCTCTAACAGTAGAAGACTGTAAAGTCTTTGTTTCAAGATCACTATTTTCTTTTTCTAGTTTTTTCATGCACTTAATTATATCTGCTAGAGTCATCTCAGTAGGATCATAGTCATCATTCATAAACAGCCTATTTATGCATCTTTTTGAGGGTTTCCGCCAGGCGGGCGCGCTTAGCTGTAGTCGGATTTTTGCTATGCTCAGCTTTCTTTAGCTTAGCGGAAGGGATCCTCTCGCCATCTTTGACACCTAGAGTCTTTCTGAGTGCTCCTGGGTGCTTGATTGCGCCTTTAATCCAATTGTCTTTTGTCATTTATCCTCAGTTTTGTTTTTTCCAATAAAGAACTTTACAATCGGGTTTGAGTCTTAAACCATCCCATAACTCGCCACAACTCCACCCGCTCATTGTATTTGTCTCGGTTTTAAGATGCATTAAATCGCAGTCAGCCGGTAAATACTTACTCGCATCAGCCCAAGAGTCAAAATCATATTCAATATCTCGATAGCTGAAAAGTCGCTCTTTGCCGGTCTTACTATCGACAATGCGATCTTTACCAACTTTAAGCATTTACTTTTTACCTTGTTGTTCATAAACTTCTTTTAAAGCTTGAGAGTAGATTTTAAACCACTCATTAACATACTCGGGATTTGGATCAACTGGAATCACATTTTTATCTAAAGTAACTCTTATGCCGTACAAATCGCTCAAGATGGCGTCCTCTTATTGCGTTGTACTTCGTCTAAAACTTTTTGTCTTTCTTCTTCGTTGGCTCTAGCCTCGCTTTTAAGGGCGGAAGCCTTGCGAAGCTCATTAGCATCGGCGTCTTTATCTTCTTCGTCTCTGACTTCTGGATCATACATCCTCAAATATCTATGTGCTATTGATTGATTAACTGTTCCATCTATATAACGTACAGCTAAAAGAGTTCGAGCTCTTTCGTAATACCAAGAGAACTCTGGCTTATCCCTAAATAGTTCCCATTGCTTTCTAATGAATCCTTCAGCAGTATACCAATCGCAGAATCTAGCCCTAAGAGCTTCGCCCTTTTTCTGTTTTTCAGATGCCCACTCTACCAGTTTTTTACCTAGCTCAATAAGCTCATTTTTTTCAGGTATAGCTGACCTAGGTCTACCCCCTCCATAGCTTGGATGTCCCTTCTCCATGCATTCTTTAGGTAATGGCATTATTGTATCTCCAAATGTATCTTGATTTGAATATCTTCCGGCTCACCTTCAAAGTTCTTCTTAGCTGTTTCAATACACATCCAGATAACTGGGTCTTCGCGACAGACTGAAAAAGCCTCATAGATAAGAAACTTATATCTGAAAGTACGTTCGGAATCTTTTAAAATAACTGTTAGCTCACTCATAGCCTCAAATTAGAAAAACAAATTATTTTAGTCAAGATAAAGAGAAAAAGCTTTACTTAAAATGCTAGCTTATGCTATCTTTAACCTATCAAAGCAAGCTCCCTGGTGACTGCGCCAACAAAAGCAGCAGGTTGAGCGGCTGAGATAAGTAATAAAATTAAAAGGAGATTAAAAATGAATAACTTGCCTTCACAAGTACAAATTGGCGGGAAACTTTTTAGGCCGCGATGGAAATCAGAGCACAACGGAGATTCTTACGCTACTATATCAAGTCCTTTCAATGATGAATTTTTTAAGAAAAACAAGAGGATTACAGTTGATTCCTTTATACAAAGAGAAAACTACAATATGAATCTTTGCTACATCTCAGACATAAATGACGATGGCGAAATTTGCATAAGACAAGATTTATAAAAAGGGTATAAAGAATGGAAAATAAAGAAACCGTAAGATACGCAGAAATCAAAGGCAAAGGCATCAAAAAAGGATGCAGAAAAGAGGATTGGCTTTTTGTCAGTGCATGGGGAAGAACAGAAGAAGAGCTCTACGAGAAGCTAAATGAAGCCGTTAAAAAAGAGGTTAGTAAGTATAAGAGCTACACATTTCGCGAAAAGTTCCTAGTAATGAACGCGGAATTAAATCACGGAATATTTGGCGAAAGTCTTTGTCATTTGGTGTATGTAGGGCAAAACCTGGGTGAGGAATACAATGCAGTGTGGCATAATTTTAGTGATTACTTTCATAAAAAAGAACAGGTGGTATAATGGAAAAATACGTACAAGATTTGACTGAAGAGGAAAAAGACCAGTTTAATAACCATTTTTATAATGAGTGTGGGCCAACCTCTAAAACAGATCAAGATAGCCCGTGTCCTTGGGGCTCTCCTTGGTATTGGGCGGCCACTGAAATCTTAAAGGGTGAAACAATTCAAGAAATGGCAGAAAATTTCTATAAGAAAGTTGAAGGAGAAATGTTAGACTTACTTAAAGAAGAGGAGGAAGAAGATTAAAAAGCAAATTTCCTTTCGCATTGAAGAAAAAATGTTTCGTGAATTTACCGCTAAATTAAAAAGAGAGTCAAAATCATTGACTCTCTTTTTTCAAAATGTGATTAAGGAATTTTTAGATAAAAAACCTTAGTCGAACGTAGCTAGTATAGATACTTCATCGATCACGAGGAGTTTTTCGCCCTCGTGTTCGATTTCGACTCCATAATGTTTTTCAAGGTAAATCATATCTCCTGCTTTAACTTTGGTTATTTCATCGCCGGTCGCAATAACTTCAAATTGATTGGGTTTTTGATTTGTTAAAATTAGGGTTCCTGGTTTAGGCGCTACAGGCCTTACAAGTAATCTTTTTCCGACTGGGGTAAGCATGTTTTTTCCTTTGTTTGGCTTTAATGAATTTTTAAATACCTTTGCAAATAAATGCAAGATGAATTATGATAGTTGATCATTAAACGGAGGTTACCGATGGCGATCATGTATCAACTAGATTTTTTTACACCTGAAAAAACTGAAATTGAGTTTATAAAAGATCATGTAAAAGAAGTTAAAGAAAGCTCTGAAAAAGTTAGAAAGGGGTTATTTGCGCGTCATAGTGAGCTAGCGCGCAAATACATAGAGCTGCATGATAGATTGCAGATTTTAGAAAAGAATATTTGTCGCGGAGAGGTTAGTAAATTATCTCAACTCTGACACCGTACTCTTTACTTTTTATTTGATTACAACCGATGGTGATTCTTTTATCACTATCGGCTTTTCCGGCACGATACTCGCCCGTGATAATAGCACATACGGCATCAACAATATATTTTAAGCTCATGGGCAAATTATCAAACTCGTCAAGCTCATTTGGGGCTAATCTTGTGAGCATAAGCCGGCACGGCAGTTTTATTTTATCTTTCAGAGGATGAAGACAAAGCGCGACGATTCTTTGCTGGTCCTTATGCCGCCCATGCTTTTTCTGCCAGGGCTCAAAGCAATTCGCTTCGCTGACGGTCTTGATGGGGAGGTCTAAAATGACCTTCCCCTCCAAGATTTCCGATTTCATGCTTATTTTGTGCACAGAGCGTTTTTTTCCTTTGCCCCCTATCTTCTCATTACTCGATACCAGATCGTGCCTTGTAGGGGTGTTACTGATTGAAATAGGGGTATCCTGATTAGTGTTTGCAGGATCAAAACGGCAAGTCGTCGTTTTTTTGCGCAACGTATCCTCCTTTTTGATCCCAATCCCTGTTTTCAAGAAATGCTTTGATTTCATCGGCCAAAAAATTGCTGTCTTGTGAAAAAGCTTTCAAATATTTCTTATCTCCGTTTTTTTTCACTGCCGCGGAAATTTCGGACCAAAACATACCGCCATTTTGCATTTTCTTGCGAACATACGTAACGCGGTACTTGCTATCAAAACACAGCACTACCGACTCGGCGATATACTGGTCTTCGGGATAAACTTCATGGCTTACAAAATCAAATACACTCATTTTTTCCTCTTATCTTGTTTTTTTCTAAAAAAGTTCTGGCCGTCTATCCGGCCCGTCAAAGCGCACACAGCGGTCTGATGCCACTCGACTTACAAAAGCATCCCCAAACATTTCCCTCATTGTTTGAGAATTCAAATTAGTAGTTATTATCGTTCCTTTCGTTGTTTTCATTTTATGCCTTTTGTCAGCGATAATGTAAAGAAACTCCATGAAAGCTTCCGTTGGTCTTGTAGTGCCTAGATCGTCAATCACCAAGAGAGGGGCCTTAAGAATTTCGCTTAGGAGGTAGTCCGTGGATTGATATTTTGCATAGGAGTTTTGCCATTTCATCTTCAAATCGGCTTGATTCCAAAACATGTTATCCCCGCAAGGATGATAAAATTTTCCAAAGATCGCCTCAGCCGTGAAAGTTTTACCATTTCCGTTTTTGCCAGAGATGAGGAAAAAACCCAGAGGATTTTTGACAAAATCGTTGACGTGCTTTACAAATTCGTCCGGCTTTTCGTTTATCTCGCTCAATTTTGGGTACACTCTAGAACCTCCCTGAGTGGGGGCTTTCGACGGGGTTGCCGTTGATGTCTTTGGTGCGTCTATCTTGCGGAGTGCCTGCGGAAGCAGATCGGTAAGCTTTTTTGTTCTCGATTGAGTCGTTTGCACGGCCAAACCATCCTGTTAAATATTTTCTCCATTGCTTTTTATTGCTCTTGGAGGGGTTATTCTTTAGCCACTGCGCCGCTTTCAGCGTTTCAACTTTCAGGTCGATATGCGGGTACATGATGCGCCAATCCGCTACGTCTTTTTCCTCAATGCCCTCAAACTCTAATTTTTGGAAATTGAAAGTCAATAAATCTTTTGCACGAATCGGCGAAGCCGGATGAGTGTCGGCGCTCCGCGCATCTTCTTGAGATATATCGTAAGATATATCTCTTCTTCTTTCTTGTTCATGGTTACCCGTTGGTTGGTCGTTGGTTAGTCGTTGGTTAACGCGTTGGTTAGCGACTTCCGGATTTATGTCATAAATCGTTGATTTGCATAGGTTTACCAAAGTGCCTTTGATGGTTATGTTGATGGTTGATTTTTCACGTTCAAAAAATCTTTTTCCATTTGAAATAATCTTTACGTAATTAAACTCCACCAATTTATCCAAAGCTGTTCGAAAATTTTGACGGGTTAAAGAAGGCTCTAAATCTGAGCAACCGATTAGAGCATCTCCAATAATCAAACCATCAGGAGCACCATTAAATCGACGAGCTCTAGTGGCTATAAGAGAAAGTAATAGGAAAGCGTTTGAGTGGTTAAGTAATAACCATTGAAGCTCATCACAAGGATAAAACTTTATGAACCTTTCACTCATAGCACCTCACAAAAAGTCTTGCGAAATTTGGCAGCGGGTGCTATGATAGAGACATACAGTTTGTTTCTACCGAAGCGGCCCTCTGCTTCACATAAAATGCCCCGATTTGCACTCGGGGCATTTCCGTTTTCAAATGTATCATATTTCGTCGATGCTAAGCAATAGAGTTTTCTACTCATTTGACTGCGCCCCAAACATATCGATCTCAAAGTTTTCATCGTTTTCTATGACGTGAATGAGATTCAAAAACATGAGTGGCAAAAGAAGATTTTTGAAAACTGTTGGTGAAATCATATAATCTTTTCTTATTTCTTTCTTTTTCACAAGAAAGATATTCTTTTGCTTATTTTTCCATATTTGCACGTACAGAAACGCCGACTTTGGACAGCTCTTCAATACGCGCATAAAATATTTTGAAGGGGGAAAATCACTATATTCTTTCATAATCCTCAATATTTAAGTTGTTTTTTTTTCGAGGAAAACTTAAGCTCATTAGTGAACGTCGCCTTTCCTCGAATTTGTGGCTATTTACGCTAAAAATTCTCCTAGAAAGTTAACGTTTATTCATATTCTAGTCTTTATTTGACACGGCTGATTGGCGTCAGCCGTGTCACCCTTTCATAAATTTATGAAATATTATTTTCAATGACTTTCTTTACAAAAAATTGCCCCTTTAAAGACAACCCCTAGAGATGGAAAGAGTTAGCGATCATTTTTATCTAATATTTTTTTAGATTCCTTAGTCACCCTATCAGATTGATCGAGCCAGTCATATAGAGTTATCGCACCTCGGGTATATTGTTCAATCTTGTAAGCTGTTTTAAGGCTCGGGGTGTGGCCATTTTTAAGAATATCATGCAGGGATGAGTTGCTAATCCCTACCTTTTCTGCGATACAAAATTTTTTCTTGTCGTTATTTCTGATCCAATTTATGAATTTTTCCATTTTTTCCTCCATAATCTTTTATTTTCTTGTATCACTGGCTCGAGGAGAAATCAATGTTTTTGATTTAACAAAGAAAAACCATTGACTTGTATCGACCAGTGTGTAACAATAAGATCATACGTAGCACAAAAGGAGTGATGCGATGACACAAATAAAGAACGATGAAAGTTTATTTAGCATTCTGGAAAAGATAATGTTATACGGTAATTTTTTGGAAAATAATGTGACCATTGAGTTAGAACAAAATATTTACAAACAATACAACCATGTCCAGGATGGAGTTGAGTTGATTAAATAAAATAGGGCGCGCCAACGCCCTTAAAAAAGGAGACTAGAATGAACGTTAACGTAATTGAAGAAGCTATCGCCAATATGGCTTCTACATCACAAGCCCTCGAAAAATATTGCAACGATCCTAAGAACTACAATTCTTACGGGTCTCAATTGCTAGAGCAAATGAGCTGGGAGCTTCATAAGAAATCAAATGATCTCAAAGAGTTTCAATATCACTACGGGGTAAAATCATGACATCAACTTATTGGAACCAATGGAGTAGCGCTGAGTTACTGTCTATCCTGGGTGCCCCATCAAGATATCAAAATGACGATCAGGATGATAGTCATAATGATAGTGAGAAAGAAAAAGAGCACTGCTGCTCTGGATGCATGTATTGCTTAGATGTTTCTTGGAGAGACTTTTTATAAGGAGTCGGGGGAGACCGCCTCCCCCGTAATGAAATAACTAGCACTAAACGTCAATATCATCAAAACCTAAATTTAAAGGAAGGAAATTTTTATGGCACAATCAGAAATAATTAACGAACTCGCTGCCGCTCTGTCAAAAGCCCAAGGGGAAATGCAAGCGGCGATCAAAGACAAGGTAAACCCATTCTTCAAAAGCTCATATGCGGACTTAGGAAGCGTTTGGGACGCAGCGCGGCCAGTATTGAGCAAATACGGTCTTTGCGTCATGCAGACAACCGAGATCAACGCAGACGCCAGCAAAATCATCATGGTCACAACCCTGGCGCATACGTCCGGCCAGTGGATGAAATCTTACTTACCCCTCAACCCATCAAAGAATGATAGCCAGGGGGTGGGAGCGGCTTTAACTTATTTGCGTCGATATTCCCTATCTGCTATAGTAGGAGTGGTTTGCGATGAAGATGATGATGGAGAAACTGCGGTTGGAAGAGGGAAGCAGCAATCGGGCCACACTATTAACCAACAAGTTCAAACCATTTCCCAAAATAGTCTTGAAAAGATTGGAAAGGCTGAAATCATAGCCCTTACAACACTAATCCAAAGTCTAGATGAGGAAAGCAATAACAGCTTTCTTGGATGGATTAGCAAAAGCTTCGGAGCTCAGTCCGTTAAAGATATTCCTAAGGATTGCTTCGAAAAGTGCATGGCTTCTCTCAATGCTAAAATTAAATATTTGAACGATAAAAACAAAGAACAAATAATGGCGGTGGCTTGATGAAAATAATTGATGTAAAACAAGGTTCACCAGAGTGGCTGGCCTGGAGAAAGACAGTCATTACCGCAACGGACTGCTCTTGCATCATGGGTACTAACCCGTGGTGCTCAGAGTATCAATGCTGGCAGAGAAAGCTCGGGTTAATTCCTGAGCAAGCAAGTAACGAAGCTATGGAGAGGGGGAAGTGTTTAGAGCCTGAAGCGCGGGCTCAGTTTATCGAGCGCTACGGCATAGACATTGTTCCCATCGTTGTGGAAAGCACTGAATATGACTTTCTTGGAGCTTCATTAGACGGTATATCTGAACTAGGGAATGCTATACTTGAAATCAAATGTGGAGGCTCTAAGCTGCACCAAATGGCTGCCAATGGGGAAATACCGCCATACTACATGGATCAGATGCAACATCAATTGATTGTAACGGGAGCATACAAATGCTTCTATTACAGCTATGACGGGAAAAATGGTATTTGTATAGAAGTTTTACCAGACCCAGAATTTAAATCAAGGTATCTAACCAGGGCGAGAGAATTTTGGAGGTGCGTAGCATTCAATGAATCCCCTCCATTGCAAAATTCCGATTACCAAAATAAAGATGATGATCTAGATTTGCAAGAAGATTTAAAAGCTTATGAAGAAATAGACATTGCCATCAAAGCTCTTGAAGAAAAAAAAGATGCCAGAAGGAAAAAAATTATCGAGAGATGCGATAATCAAAGTAGCATTTGTTTCGGAAAGAAAATTATCAAAATGACATTACGGGGTCGCGTCGATTATGACTCGATACCAGAATTAAAGGGTCTGAATCTCGACCCCTATCGAAAGAGCTCAACTTCGTCTTGGAAAATCTTAGTCTCATGAGAAAAAAAGAATCCCTATAGTATCTCTACTATAGGGATTTCCTTAGCAACCTTTTTTCTTCATGGCCTTTTTCATGCCCATTTTCTCGTGCTTCTTGTCATTCTTCTTATCCATCTTCTCAAGTTTTTCCATACCCTTGTCCATGGCTTTCTTTTCTTTTTTTATGGCTTTATCCATTACTTTTTCCTTTAGTTAGGCGGTAGCCGCTTCTAGAACGACTTGACTTGGTTGTTTTTGAATTTTTACATCTTTATGACTTTTCAAAATATCACAAAGTAGATCGATCGCCTGGTTTTTTCCATTCTCATCATTCAAATATTGTGGATTAACGATGTTTAATAGGTTTGCCAATTGTTGAAGCATTCCAGCGGTATGAGTATATTGTAGTCCATCTTTGAATAGATTTTTAAATTCATCTAACATAATTAATTTACCTTTGTTGTTTATGATTTTTTCTTAACATTTTTTTCGAAATCAAATAGGTCTTGCAGTTTCCCGAACCAACCCTTTTCCTTTTTTACTGGCTCTTCCTGTTTTTTCTCAACAAAATTCTTATCGTTTAATGAAGATTCTTCTTGGTAGTAGAATTTTTTTTTCTTTCTCTTTTTTTGGTTCGTTTCTGGTTTTTTTTCTTTTTTCTCTACTTCATCGGGGGTTTTTCTCTCACCAGGTTTATTTTCTGAATGTGGTTTATTTTTTTTACACTCAGCTTCCTTTTTGGGAATAGGTGCACCAAAAAGATCTTTTCCATCATGAGAACCGGTTGAACAACCTGTTAAAATAAACACTAAACAAAAAATTAAAAACTTACACATATTGACTCCTTAAATTTTTTTTATCTATACCAAATACATACATAAAAATATAATTTATGGTAAAGAAAAGATATCATAAAAGGACGCCATGAAAAAATACGTTTATGTTTTCTTTATTGCTTTATTTATTACTTCGGTTGGCTACGCTTGTCTACAAATGGACAAAGTCAAGGCATACATTAAAGAAATGATCCTCGATAGGGTAGAGGGCAATTCTCGCGATGAGCTAAACGGGGAAGCGGGAGACGAAGTTGAGCTTCTACTTGAAGTTTACGACTTTATGGAGCAAGTCGAGCAAGGGGATTAACCAGTGAAATAGAAACCGCATCCGTTCATTTGGCTAGTATTTCCAAAGTTCGAATTTGTCAAGTTACTGAGTCCTGTATCTCCTGAAGATGAACCAAATAATGCTGCTGTTGTAACTCCATTGCCTACGTTAAGCACTACTGTCGGGGCGGTCCCTGGCAATGAACTTAAAAGGGGATAAGCAACATTGCTCCACCCTACTGCACTATTGCCGTTTAAAGGAAACCCTGTAACCGCTGCAATTCCAGTTGAACTACCTTTGCTAGATAAAGTTATATTAAAAGTGTAAAAAACAACATTACCTATTCTTGTATATGAGCCTGATTGAGTTGTGTAAGTGATCCCTGTAGTGCCTCCACCAAAACTAATTCCTGGAGTCCATGAGCCCGCCTGAACGTAATTGGTTAAAAAGTTAGACCCGTCAAAAGTTATCCCCGCCGTAGAACCAGCAGAAGCACCGACACCAAGACCTGAGACTCTAGGGTATCCGGTAAAAGTCGGTAGAGCTGATCCGCCACCACTTTGTAAGACCTGGTTAGCGGCATTATCCGTTACTTGCTGCACCGCTCCTGTTGTCGTAGTGCCCGCCGTGATAATCTCATAGGCTGTTAAAGAAGATTGACCGCTTCCGCCATTAGCCACCGTCAAAGGAGTTAATAGAGACAAAGAACCCATTTGGTTGGCGAATGAAGTCTTTGTGGTGACGTTATTTCCTGAAGATGAACCGTTGTAACTAACTTCATTTAAATTTACCGTTCCTGCGCCTGTCAAAACGTTCGTGTTAGAGCTTGAACATGAGGAATTTGCAATATAAACTTGTGTTCCAGACCCTATTGAAATTGTAGATGCAGACCCAGAGTAAAGAGAACTGTTAAAAATTTCATTTATTCCACTTCCTGCTGTTGTTAATAAAGTAGAATTTAAACTATTATCATTCCATTTACTATTATAACAATTTAAAATTGCAGTTGAGGAAGTTGTCCAAAAAGTACTTAATGTGCTATTAAAAAATTGAACAGAACCTGCTGCAATGGTATTTGTTGTAGCGTCAACGGAAGCAATTAAACATCCCCTGCAAACAACAGCACCCGTAGTTATCGTAAATATTTTATAAGTAGAAGCTGCATATAAACTACATTGGAAAAATACTATAACAAAACTTGCTGCATTAACTGTTATAGAATTGTTATTGCTGGCGTAAAAAGAACAATTATAAAAATTTAAATTTGAAGCATTTGATCCGGTTACATTTAAAAGAAAATTTGAATTTGTTGTAAATCCAATTCCTGAAATGTTAACTACACCATTATATGATGCCGATACAGTTCCAACTATATTTACGTTTCCGGATTTATTTTGATAACCTTCGTCGCATTCATAAGCGCTTAAATTAACGCCTGCTTTTAGTGTGATGTCCTCGGTGTAAGTCCCTGGCCGAATGAAAATAGTATCTCCCGACGATGCAGAAGAGAGCGCTCCCGCTACTGTTGTGTGAGTCCCTTGAGTTGCGTCACTAGAGACAATCCATTTAGCTGACGTGAATGTATTAGTGCTAATTACTTGTTGTGACATTAATTATCCTTAAGTTAAAGTCCAGTTACCCACCCAGTTCTCGGCTCGCCAAATAGTTGATGCGCCTGCTGTAATACATCTTAATTGAATGCAATCACCGACATTCGTAGCCACAGCCGTTCCTGTCACCCCAACGGTTCCAGAAGCTGAACCCATTAAAATTTGCTGATTCGAGTTAGGTGTGATCGTAGCAAGACCGAGCTTCCCAACGATTTTGATAGTGTCGCCCAAGGCTGCTGTTGATGGCAGAGTATAAGTGACGTTAGTGTGATCTGTGACGTAACCCTGATTGACCGCAAGTGTTTGTGTCGCTCCTGTCACGTCTGTCCAGGGCATTCCGCTCGGGTTTGTGTTTGCGATAGTGATTGTGTTAGCTGTAGGGGTGATCGTAATACCTGTGCCGGCTGTCAAAACTGCTGTGCCTAGTTGATTAGACGCTTCTGTCACGACTGTAGCTACTGACCCGACATTCACTGCATCAATACCAGCGATAAAGCACCTGTTTTGTTGACCGTTTCCAGAGCCGTTATTACCAATTCTAATAGTGTTATTATCACCCGAAGTACCTAAAGCCTCACCAATTATGATATTACTAGAGTCTGTTGTAGAATTATTATAACCAGCGCTTTGACCGATAAAAATGTTGTAAGAGCCTGTAGTTGGAGAACCTGGATTTCCGTAAGCAAAAGCACCTATTGCAGTATTATTGACGCCTGTAGTGATCGAAAGACCGCTTTGCATTCCATAGCAACTATTTCTTGAAGAAAGATTGGCATATGCTAAACTATTATATCCGCAAGCAGTATTATATAATCCTGTAGTTTCTGAACTAAGTGCGAAGTATCCTACAGCTGTAGAGTATAAGCTAGATGTTAATTGATAACCTGCGTTAGTACCTATAAGTGTCGAGTATGATCCGACCGTTAATCCTAAACCTGCTTGGTAGCCAATTGCGACGTTCCAAAACGCATTATTTTGATTTTTAAGAGCCTGGTAACCGATACCTACCATGCCCCCATTAGTCGCCTCTGTTGATAATGCGGTTGTCCCAATTGCGATGCTCGTACTCTGCGTCTGGTTAGCTGCGAGGGCGTTGAACCCTATGGCTATGTTATCAGTTCCGGACGTGGTTGCCCCTGCTGCGCCTAGTCCATATCCATAGTTGTGAGTTCCAGAAGTGATGGCGCCATTTGACCCTAGAAGCAAGTTTGACAATCCAAAATCGAGAGTTTCAGTTGAAACCGCTCCTGCAAATTTAACCGTAGAGTTGGCAGTTAAAATATTCCAGTTTCCTGCCGTCGGGCTAAGGGGTCCACCGCTGTTCCCTGTGATCGTTTGACCAGCTCCCGATCCGCTTAATGCGATGGTGGTATTTCCTGCAACGCCACTTGCATTTGTAAGGGTGATTCCCGTTCCCGCTTGGAAGGTTCTTCCGAAAAAGGTTGCGGTCCCGTCAAAGACGACATAACCCGCTGTTCCAATATTAAGATCGTTGCTAGCTGCCATTATGTCACCGCCCATGTACCCATTGATGAAATTGTGTGCCAAGTGGCGTCCGCTGTTCTGTAAGCAAGTTCTAAAGTAGAACCCCTTGTATTGCTAACCGCTGTTCCTCCCGCTGCGCTGATATTCGACGAAACTTGAATCATATCGGACCCTTGCGCTTGTACTGTGACGGCGCTAGAGGTATCAGCAAAAATGTAAACTGTAGTTCCTTGAGCAGGAGCGCTCGGCAATGTGGCTGTTAAAGATGCAGTACAGAAATAACCATTTTGAGAAACAGCATTGAAATTAGTTGCTTCATCCGTCCAAGTCATTCCGTCTGTTTTAACAGTAATTATAATTTCATTTGATGCACCTAAAGAAGTCGTTACACCAATTCCACCATGGACTTCTAAAACATTTCCAGAAGGAACCGCTGTTCCTACATCTAAAACATAAGAGGTTGCTACTGATGGAGGAATAGGCGTGGAAGAAGGATTTAATTTTCCGGATTGTGACATTATTTCCCTCTTTTAATTTGGTTGTGCATAAACGACTTCAATGTAAACATTTCCAGTTGTTGGGGCAGAACCATATCTGACACTCCATTGCGTACCGATAGGAAGCACAAAATCATCCATATTTACAGGCCTATGGTTAGTTGTCAGATCTAATAATTTGAAACTTCCAGCAGGTACAATTATTTGATCTGTAGTTCCATTCATGCTAAAGAACAAATCTTTATCTGTTGTATTAGTAAAACAAATAAGCCTAGCTTGATAGGAAAAAGGAGTTCCTACAGGGGTATAGCTACCAGTTATGCTACCGAATGCAATACTTCTAAGAGTGTCAACTTGAACCTTGTTTGTAAAAGACATAATTACCTATTAGCTAAAAGTTAAACCAGTTGTTCCAGTTCCTCCGACAACGATGAATTCCACGTTGGCTACAGTACACATAAGAACAACAGAGGTAGATTTAGCACCGGCTAATGTTCCTGTGGCTCCACTAGTAGTATGGTTAGTATTTAGCCAAATCTCTTGTCCAGTTGCTTGAGTGATAATCCATCCTGATGTATTTGCTTGAGCCCCAGCTATTAAGAACATATCTCCTACGGCAGCAGTTGCTGGAAGAGCAAAAGAAGTTTGGGCTGCTTGAGTTACTACGTAAGAGTTTTGAGCAACTAATGTTCCCCCTGTGGAGGCGGCATTTATGTTATAGCCACCAGACTTCAAATCTATTGCTAAAGAATGAGCACCACTTGTGAAATTTACACCTGTTGAGGTTGTCAATGTTCCGAAAGCGGGATCTGCTCCTGTTGAACCAATTAATAGTTGTCCGTTTGTTGCAGCTGCTGTTGCAACAATAGAACCTGTGCCTTCGCCAATTAACACGCCGTGTGCCGTATAAGTAGCCGGCGTATATGGACCGATCAAGGATAAAGTTACTGCTCCAGTTGTTGGACTTGCTAAAATCTGATTTGCAGTCCCTGTTACAGATAGGACATCTCCCGACCCAGTTGCAATTTCAACCCAATTTCCACCGCCTCCATACAGGTAAAAAGCTGTAGGAGAAGTAGGAGGTGTAAATACTAGCTGTCCAATTTCATAGTTTGTTTGGTTGCTCGTGGGTGGATTTTGGAAAGGAAGTGGTGGTGGTAATACAGGTATTAAAGCCTGCCCAATTCCGTAAACTTGAAACATTTTGGACATATATATTCTCCTTTTGCGTTTAAAATTGAAATTTGCTGCATAAAAATTACCTAAGTCAACTAATTTATTTATTTCTAGATCGTGTTGACTTTTAAGATGCAGCGTTGCACAATGTGATCTTACATAACCAAAAGGAATTAAGAATTATGTCTGTGAATTTTATGACGGTAGAGCAATTTGCAGAACGCATGAAAATCAGCGCTGTAAGTGTAAGAAGGTCTATTCAGCAAGGAAAGATATTTGCTACACGCCCAAGCATGGGAAAACGAGCTCCTTATAGAATTGCTGAATCAGAGCTTGAGAGATTGCACTTGCAGTGTATGTGCGAAAATAAAAACCAGGTGAAATGATGACTGATAGATATAATTATTTGGTCGTAGGATTAGAAAAAGAAATTCGAAGTGATGATGCGGTAAGTCTGATTGAAGCAATAAAAATGTTAAAAGGGGTTATGAATGTTAAGGCAAACGTGTCAAATGCAGATGATTGGATAGCCAAAGAAACGGCAAGAAATGATCTTATTAAGAAATTATGGGATGTTCTAAGGTGAAGTAATGAAAAAAAATAAGATTTGAAAACTAATTTAGTAGATTTTAGTAGGTTGTATGAATGAAGAGTCTGTGAATAAGGTGTTTATTAATGATAGGCACTTCGTAATAACAATACCATTATTATGTTTTATAATAGATAAGATTTGTAGGATTTATTTTGGATAAAGAACAACAAAAAATTTTAGACGAGCATCTTTCAAAAGAATTTAAAAAACTTGCTGATAACTTTGAGTACAAACTTAAAGAAATTATGTCTATAACGAATGATGCAGAAGCTATACATATACTTAATTTAACACTGAAGGTAATTCATGGAAGATTCAATTAAGAGCGTTTGGAAGTGCTGTAAAAAACAACCTCCGGAAACAGGAAAGAAGGTTTTGTGTTTTAAGGAAGGGGATTTGTATGTCGCTTTTAGATTAGGAAATTATTATATTCCAATGCCATTTGCTGACCATTATTTCTCAAGAGATCTTTCATTTCCTGAAACTTGGAGCGAGATAGATTTTCCTCAAGGAATTACTGGTCATACAACGGTAGCAGTGGATCAAGATAACTACAAAAATCTTATGACGTTATCTGAGCTAGAAGTTGATTATCCTGAAGACTTTAAAATTTTTTCTGAGATGTTGATAGGAAGTCTTGGGACTCTTAAAAGAAATGTTAAAACCTGCTTTAAAAGGTTATGAAGGTGAAATGTCTCCTTGGGCCACATCGAGTTCACAAGGCTGTACCTTTTGGAAAAAGGGAAAATGCGAGCTTCATTCTTTAGGATTGAAACCCACACAAGCTAAATTAGTAATTCATGACCAACCACTAGAAGAACACATACAGATTGCTAAGTTCATAGAGGAATCCTGGGAGTCTGAAAAAGCTGAAAAAGTTATAGAAAAATGGAAAGAGATAAATGAGTAAGAATTTTTATCCGTATAAGACAATTAGAGGAAAAAAAAACACAGTACATCGTCACGTCATGGAAGAACATCTTGGTAGACCTCTTGAACATCATGAGCATGTTTACCATATCAATGGGGATTCAAGAGACAATACATTAGAAAATTTGATCATCATAATTAAAAATTACAATAGGAGTAAATAATATGGTTATTTTACAGGTTTTTGGGGCTGTTCTTTTTTTTCTTTGGTTGGAGAGGAATGTGTTTTAATAAGTTCCTGAGCAAGAATAGCTGCTTGCTGAGGAGAATTATTTTTAGCAGCGATAATGATACGCTCCATTATATTTTGCGATTCAGGGTCAATCAAAAGTTTTGTGGAAAGTCTCTTAGCTGCGTCTAATCCTATAACAGCGGCCAATGTTTTATAATCCCCGCTAAACATAGCGCGCACTCCTTCGAGGAGTTTTAGTGATTGAATGGTTTTATCGTTCTTTGGAATCTGTTTTATTAATGATTCGATAGCCTGTGCACCTTCGCTGATTGCCTTGATATTCTTAACTTGCTCAGGCCCTAAGACTTTCTTGGCAAGTTCATGATTCTGCGGATCATTAAGAATAGAAGTTAGCTTTTTGAAATTCATTCCATCGACATTCTGCGTTTTTTCAATGGTTTGCATTAAATCTCTAGCGTTAAGCCAATGTTTCCATGTTTTATTTGTCGCATCAAAATATTTTCCGAATTTTTCCGCTTCACGTCCAGATTCTGCAAAAGATCCCTTAATTCCTCTTTGAACTAATCCCAATATATGTTCTTTTGTTTTTGGATCTGTCCAATTTCCAGATTTACCTAGCTTTCGATAAAAACTTGTTAAGAAATCCGCTGTTTGTGATTTATCTACTTTTTCCAAACCCTCTTTAAGAAATCCTATAAATTCTTTTTCCTCTGGAAGTAAAGCAGATTTTTCCATATATTCGATGGATTGTTCTATTGACTTTCTGAAGGGCTCTTTATTGCTTATAGGAACACTGGCGGCTACTTCTTCCATTGATTGATAAACATTTTTAGCTTGTTTTTCAAGATATGGTAAACCACCTTCAGCATATCCAGGTAAACCCTTTTTTATTTCCCCTTTGAAAAGTTCTTCGCTATTTTTAACTCCTTTCTGAATTGCATTCTCTGCCTCAGGAGTAAGTGCTGCATATTTCTTAAGAATCTTTCTTTCTTCAAGAGCACTTTTTGCTAAGGTGATGTCTTTCTCTGTGTAGCCAGCTTTTCTTAAATCTTTAATCACCTGCTCAACTTCTTTACTTTTTGAAGTAATAGGAACGTTTGATTTAGGAGCAAATTTAAGTCCTGCAATAATTTCTACAGCAGCTTGTGCCCAAGGGGGTGCTCCAAGTTCTTCAAGTGTCTGACCTGCAATACCCGCTGCGATTGGCGCTGCAATTCCTCCCCCTCCAAATGCTACTCCACCGCCTCCTAGCTTTCCAATCCTACGCCCATAACGACCTGCCGCTGTTTTTGGCTCAGATACTAATCCAAGATCCTTTCCAAATTCTTCCACATTTTGAGAGCTAGGTAATTTGGAATGTCTAGGAGCAATATCCTCATCTGACAATTCCATGAGTTCCCCAACAGATGGTACTTCATTATTACCAAGCTTCTCTAAGACATCAAATTCTCGATTGTACTTAGCTTTCTCTCCTGGAAGGGTTTCTTTTGCTTGTAGACCGAATAAGTCAAGAATATCACCATAAGTACCTAGAGCACCAATTCCAAAGCCTTGAGCAGCTTGCGTTCCGAAATCTGAGGCATAGACACCTACCCCCATTTCTTTAGGTTTTGAAGGAGCGTTGAAATATTTGAGAACTTCTTCAGGAGTATAACCAGCTTCTTGAGCTTTTTCCATTTTCTGACCAAAAGAAGGATCTTTTTTTCCGAGGAATTGCATGATTTCCTCATCGGAATATCCGGCAGATCTAGCTTGTTGATATTTCTCTTGATAACTCATTTAAAAATCTCATCTAAGGGAGGGCGCTCTTGTTTACTTGATTCCCGTTCTCCGATCACTTTTTTATTTGAAACTTGAGTGTATTTTCCCCACAATTCTTCAGTTTGTTTTTTGACAATATCTTCAGCTATTTGTTGTGCTTGAAGAGGTGAAATTTCTGAAGGTTTATAGGTTCGATAAACTTCGTCCATAGCCTGAGAATATAATAAATTAAGGTCATTAACAATTTGAAGATCTTTGATAATCGCTTCCCTAGATTCAGGAGAATCTGCTAAACCTGGAAATCCCTCTAAATAAGTAGCAGCATCAAAGTTTGTTACTCTAGAACCAAAAGTGTCTTTAGCATTTCTTAATTGTCTTACAATGATTTTGCCAAATTGTCTTTCTTCGGGAGTTGCCGCAGCTGGGAATATAATATCCCCAGTCTTTGGGTTAATATTCCATTTTGATAGTCCAGTACTTATGTAAGGATTCAATTCTTGTAGTTTATTAAAAGAGTATTTATCTTCTTCAAGGTTTCTTTTCCTTGTTAGATTTTCATTAAAATCTTTTAAGTTGTTCTGAGAGTTTTCTTTTTTCAATTCAGCTCTTTCTTTTAAGGTCAGACCTTCTACTTTTTCAGGAAGAGGGAATTGGAATTCAGGATTAATCTCTGAAAACCTACCAGAATCTTCATTCTGGGTAAAAGGTTCAGATTTAGGAATGTCTCTAAAACGATTTATTAAATCATTTGCTCCTTGGATAGCGTAAGTTTGACCGGTTCCTTTTTCTGAGGAACGAATGATATCCGATTGATTTTTTGCAATCGCTGGAGGAACACCAGCGTCAACCATAGTATCATAAAGACCGTTAGCAACTCTGTTAGATCGAGAGAAATCTCCGATTTTTAATTGTATATCTGGTGGTAATCCTTCTAGTACTTCTTCAGGAATTTCTTGATTTTTTTGTATATATCCAAAGGCTTTTGATAACTTATTTTTTGTTTTTTCCTGTTGCTCTTGCTGATCAATCTGCATTCTTTGCTGGAGTATTTCTTGCCCCTTCTCTCCGTAAGGACTCAGAGCAGAACGAAGCGCTTCCATTTTCTGTGATTGAGGAGCCCCTTCCAAAGCCTTATCATGGAGAACGCTATCAAGGCTACGATTGGCAAAGAAAGTATTAAGGCCATTTCCAATACCCTGGCCTAAACTCATACCAAGCATTTCGGATAGTTTATTTCGAGGATCTCTTGTTTCAATGACTTGAACCATTATGCTATTCCGCCTCCTTGAAGTTTTTTAAATAGACTGTTGATCCCTCCACTAATCCCGTTCCCAAGAGCATTACCGATTGGATCTGCCGCTTTCGATAGAATACCCGTTAAGAAATTAGGAATCACTCCAGAAGAACCCTCTTGTTTATTATAAGCAAATGGACTGTATTGAAGTCCTGTTTGGGAAAGATTTTGAAATTGTCCTTGCTGACGTCCGGCGGCCTGACCCTGTAATTGAGAAAATAATTGAGCTAAGTTTGATTGAAGACCTGCGGAAGCCCCTCCCAAAGCTTGTCCGAATCCACTTGATGAAAGCGCTCCAGCTCCAGCAAATCTTTCTGCAATTTGTGGAAGAATTTGCTCATCAAATTGTTGTAAATAAGGTGCTGAAAATTTATTGAATGCTTCTGAACCTGGACCTAATAAATTTTGATCGTATTGATTTGCTAAATTTAACCCTCCCCCTTGCTGTATCATTTGTTGAAGCATTGAAATTATATCGTTGCCTCCAAATTGCATTTGTTGATTCGTTCCCGTAGCTACTTTTTCTAGTTTGTCAGGGCTTCCAAAAAGCCAGTCACTAAAACTTGCCATAATTCACCTAATTTTTTAAATACTCCATGACCCATACGCACCAAGTCAGAGCGTTACCCGTATTGTTTTGAATAATAATAGTATTTGTCGAGGATTGATATCTTACATAGAGATCAGGATCGTTTAGAAAATAAGACAATCCCCCTGTATCTACAGCTCCACCAAATCCTTGAACAGGATAAAGGTAGCCATTAATGATCTTAGGCTGAGTTGATGACGACAAAACAAGAGGTGTGCTACCTGTAGGAATGTTTCCACCATTTAGAAAAACTAAATCAACTGTAATCCTATAAGCATTACGATTCTGTTGAGGTTTTCCAATCTGATACCATTGTTCAAAATTTGCTGTTTCCTGGAGGAGGTAAAGACCGCTTTCTTTTGTGTTTACCGCATTCGCCACTCTACGAAGGTAAAGCATTAGAATATTGTCAAAACCCTTGTCATTTGGATTCACATCCAGAGAAACGGGAAGTTGATTAGTATTGAGAGAAGCGTCGCTTGAAAATGTCATTAATTGATTATCCTTCCACCTGGCCTAAACCAAATATTCATAGCATTCAATTCCATAGGGGTTTGATGAGTGACGAGTTGATTCATCAGATTATCGTCATAAGTCATACCTATTCGCATGTACTGACCAAATTGAGTGCTATAGAAGCGATACCAAGCGTATTGAGACCCAGGTATATAGGTTTGACCGTTTGTTGGGACGGTGTTCCACACACCGCCATTAGAATACGCGCTGAACCCAGACGAATCTGTATTGTCCAGCGTAAAATTGTTCGCATCTACAACTGTTATTGTGTAAATAGCGGAGTTGAGTTGCGTCATTCCTTGAACATTAGCAATATAAATTTGAGTGCCAGAGATTAGACTATGATTTGGACTTGTTATCTGACACGGGTTTGCCTTTGTTGCAAAGGTTATGAAACGAGAGTTTTGAGAGGAGTTATTCAAAAATGAGTTTACAACAGCATCATTTCCAGCAATCAAATTTGCCTGCTCTCCTAGGTAAGAGTTTACAAAAAGTTGAATCGTTGTAGCTTGTATTGCCCGAGATTGAGGGTTTGAATCCATTTGGAAATCAATATAGGAAAGCTTGAATTGCTTTCCTTCTGCTTGGAAAGGATTGAAATCCTTTCCCTGGATATTCATTTTAGGTAAAAGGGTTACCCGTCCCCCTCCAATATACGTGGCTGTTGATGTTTTATGAATAGCTGAATAGTTTTGAAATTGAAAATTCCATGTGGATAAAGTGACTGTATTTGCATCAACTACTGTTACGTTGTAAATTATGTTATTGAATCCTGGATCTGTACCAACCCATAACATGCCTGTGATATAAATCAACTCACTATTAGATAAATTGTGGTTAGGAATAGTAATCCGTGTGGGATTTTGTGTAAAGTCAACGGCAGTGATCGCCATAGTGTTGGCATAAAGAATAGTAGAAGACTGTTGTGTTGCCGCATCAGGGTTCTGATAGAGGTTTATAAAGCCTTGCTGTGTTCCTAAAGTTACATAGTCAACATATTGTTGATCATCAACGTTATCCCAAGTTACTGTGCTATCCCAAGAAGTTGTTAAGCTATCCCAGGTTATGCTGAATTGAAATTGAGCTGTTCCAAAACAAGTAACTGTATCTCTAAATTTTGCCCAAGTGTTATTTCTATAGTTAAAAACAAGTACTGTATTAGGAAAACTTTGATTTATTGAAGCGTCCGAAGAATCTACATAATTCCAATAAACCAATTCCTTTTCAAAATCTCTGACCCCGTGAACAAAATTAGGAGCGTTATTTTGGATTTCAAAACTGAAAACTTGCTCAGGTATTTGCTCATCTAATCGTGAAACTCCATTTGCTGCTGCTTGTATGACACCCCGATCACTTACCGCCATGACCCCTTGGTCAAAAACGATTGGGCTATAAGGGCTAACAGCACCAAAATCTGAAGAAATTCTTTCCCAAATAAAAGGTAGTCCATATTCACCTATATATCTAAGTTGCCATGTTGAATATTCAAAAAAAACGATAAGGGTGTTTCTAAAGAAGGCTGCGCTAACGATAGCTTCATTGGTAGGGGCATCTAAAAACCCTCCTCGACCGAAAAGATCAGATCTCCACCCATTCACTTGATCTGTGGGGTCACCGATTTGGCTAAACCGGCATCTTGCATAATAATTAAGAGCAACAGAGGCATCCAAAACACCTGCGTTTTTTCGACCTTCCCATGTATTTAATGCTAATAATCTTCCGTAATAAGGTATAACTATAAGAGCTTGATAAAGATAGTTAGGTACAGAATCTAATTGGGGTTGTAAATCAGTCCATGTAGAATTATTGTAATATCTTATTGGATCGTATGGTGTAGAAGCTCCAGCAGTTATATTATTATTTGTGGTGAAAAAGTACCTTAAATTAGGTGTTGCACCTTGATAATTAGCCGCCCAAAAGAAGTCTGTGTTATTTCCTGACCATGTTTCTCCAGGAACAAGTTCTTGAAAACCATTGACATATTGATAGGCGTATTTGGTGTCAAAAAAAACCGTAGAATCTATTCCAATAGAAGCCACATCTCTTTTTAATATTCCCATAACAGGAAGGGCTGGGTAATAGTTCATTGTGACTGTTGTTGCGTGACCAGCTCCAACTGTCGTCGTAAGTGTAACGGAACCCGTCAAGTAATTAATTGTTCCTGAGTTGCCACCTGTCGAATTAGTTAAAATTCCATTTCCTTGATCTACAAAAGGGGTTGCTAAAGTAGCAATACTTATCCTTACACTTCCTTCTGCGATTTCAGCGTAGGTTTCTGGCGTGATTGAAAGAGTTGTATAAAGATTAAACGTCCAAGGCGATGCTGAGCTATTTCCTATTGCAACATTAGTAAAAACTCTTGATAAACGACCAACAGGAACCTCGCCATCCCTTTTTTTCGTTCTTTCTCGCCATACATAAGCATTTTCAAGACTTGAGTATGCTTCATTGGCTAGTAGAGCAGGCTTCCTATCTTGTGTAAGCCCCCCTCCTGGATACCCACCAATTGTTACTTGTAGGAATCCAGTCATTTCATTTACCTATAGCAAACCAATAAAGATTTTGACCATTAGCATTACTTGAAACCCAAGTAAATCCTGAAGTAGTTAAAGATCCTTCTAATATATTATAAACAGTAGTAATTTGAGGAGGTGGAGAAACAGCTGCATTATTGGATGAAGATAATTGAACATTAAAAACATAATTTGGAAACTTTACATTACCGTTAGCAGTAAAATCTATACCTCCTGTTGTGCCAGTAGTTTTTTTTATACCCCATTGCAATAAAACACCACCCACCCATTGAAATCCGCAATTGGTTACGTTGGATGTGCTTGCTCCAGTTAATTGAGATAAACCCCCCATGCCAGTCAAACAATAAAGCTGTGTATCCATATTTGACGGGATATTTGGTACAGCAACGCCATTGACAACCAAATTATTTGGCTGTCCACAAAATAACTGATTATATCCTGTCACTGTGGATACACTTGTTTGTGGCACTTGATGGATAATAGTATGATAACCAGCTGGCTGCATACCTGGACCATTGTTATTTACATGATCTACTGCTAATGTTAAAAAAGTACCATCTAAGTTATTTCTAATAATAGACTTAGTTTGACCAAGTGTTGAACCATCTGGTGGGTAACCTTGGGTATATGCTGGAATAGACATTTTTCCTCCTAGCTCACGCAGACAGTTGGTATTGGTTGCACAGCCTTAGGGTTGTACAACTTCTTTAAAGACTCTTTACTCAGTTTTGCTTTTGCAGGAGAAAGAGGTTTTTTAAGCCTTTTCTCTTTTCCCTTAATGACAGCCATTTTTTATCCTGTTGTGTGCCGCCCGACAAATGGACCCCCTCCCATAGGGATAGGTTTATCAGGCAGTGATTTTAGTTTTTTCTTTTTATCAATCGGTTTTAACGGGCTTTTCTTCTTCTTCATCTTCACCCAAAAGTTCGAGTATGTTTCTAACTAAAGCTAAAGCAATAGGTCTGATTAAAATAATTTGTGAGGTAATTTCCCCATCATCTTCTTCTGTAATAACAACAGCTTCACCATCATTTATTTCTTCGAGAAGAATGACAATATCATCACTTATTTCTATCTCTTTCATATGCTCCCAAAGTTTGTTAATCCACCGCCTGAACCATAGTTATATGTGAGCTGATCGGTGTAAATTGTTGATATTCTTTCCTGACCTATCTGAGCGTAAGTTCTTGTCTCTATGATGTCGTAACGCTCTTTGAGCATCTTGTCTATAAACACAACCCCATCAGAATCAAGGCGCTCTTCAAATATCTTCTTAGCAGCTCCTACTGCTAGGATTTCCCACCACTCAGAAAGCTCTGGGCTTCCAGTTTGGTCAGCCGCTATGAGAGCTTGAATTGGTTGACGATAGCATGTTAATTCGATGGTATAACCAGCATCGGGGCATGGTGAAAGTGTAAACTGGTTCTGATAAAACATGATCGCAAGAGGAATTTGAAACTGCTTGGGATTATATTGAATTTGAATCGGCGTACCTTCGGGAATTGCTTGAGCGAAAGTTAATCCTGTAATCTGACCAGTTTGATAATTAATGGTCGCATTCCCTGGCTGGGTTGGAGTAGTAGAGGCGTATTGACGGTAGTAGGTCCAGCCATATTGTTGATCCCCATTATTCGATGTCTGGAAAATTTGAATCAGATTGCCCTGGCCATCATCCGTTACATTTTGAGTCTGACCTATGCCATTTGCTCCAATAACGTTTGCAGTGATAAGAACGTTTTGAACTCTGCTTTGAGGGAAGAATAGGCTTGGACTTAATTGCGGGCCTGGATCATTATTTACGCTAGGAATCAATGGGGCCGCTGTGGTGAAGCCGTTGTATGGTGACGAGTACCAAGACCCTCCTGAAGTATAAGAGGTATAGAGAGTAGAATTTACGCCTAAAGAAAAGCTATTTGCGTTTATGACAGCGATTGTGTAGGAATTACCATTGACCTGGGTCATACCGCTAACATTATTTAAAATGACGGTAGTGCCAGAAACTAGACCATGATTTGCGGAAGTGACAACTGCGTTTGTAGCTTGGGTAATGTTGGTTATAGTTCCTGTCTGAGAACCAGTAGTACCGTCACCACTTGCAAAAGTGGTGAATTGTTGCCAATTATAGTTTACTCCATAAAAATTCCAGGGGTCAGTAAAGAGCTTGATTTCTCGTTTAGAGCAGTAACAAGGGGAGTTGACAGTCGTGTAAAGCTCGCTATTGAAGGGGTAGACATCTTGCCCGACATTAGTCGTGAAAGTATAGATATCCTTAAGCTTTAAAGACCTGAATTTAGCCGGCAAATCATAGGCATAAAAGCTATGCATTTGCTGAACGATATATTCATCCGTCACTTGAAACGAATTCGTAGAACCCGTAAGCTTTCGCGACTTTGTAATAGCGTTAGCTAGTGTCGGAAACAAAGGATAGGTTGGGATAAATGTGTTCATACTACCGGCTCGTTGTCAAATGCATCTTCTAATGTGACCGTCGTAGTTCCTTGAATCACTCCAGAACCTGCTGGTACAGCGACACAAGGCACTTGTGGGTCTTGAACATATATAAAGGGATAAAAATTAGCCGTGTCTAGTGCAATCGTCACAGTTGTCGAGGTAATAGATAAAATTTGAGCTTTCTGGTTATTAAGCTGTATCATCCCGTTAGGTTGAGGGACGCGAAAGCTTATCCATTCAGCCACAGTAAAATTATGATTACCCGAAAAAGTGACGATTGCAGGATTTGCTTGGGTAATATTCGTTATATACTGCAAATTAGGAATAAAATTAGCCCCAAAAGGGGGCCCATAATTTGAGTTGTAAGTAGCACTCATAGCACGCTAGTTGGGGTAAATCTAACTCTCGAAACCGTCTCATAACTTCTAAGAGGTTTTTGTCCACTAGAAGGCAATTCCATTGAGTATCGTCTTATCTTTTTCTTTGTGTTGTTCAAATGCTTGATAATACCCATAGGAAGATCGCAAATCTCGCCGTGAATCATCTTAATCATTTGAATCGGTTCTCCTGGATATTTCCTATAAGCAAACTCCAACCAGCCGCCTTGTGCATCTAGGAATTCAAACATTCCTTCGACGATCTTATCGTCTTCCTTGCGCATTTTTTTAATTAACTCTTCCCTCTCAATTTGAGGCAAAGTGTTCTTTTGCTTCTTGTTTAATTCTCTGACTTCCATTTTAAATCCTTTGTTTAAAGGGAGGGGATTTTTCCCCTCCCTAATTTTTATGCGTTAGTGATTCCGTTGACGAAATCCGCTTTGAATGCCATGACAACCATGTTGGCATTAGCAACTCCTACAGCATTCAAACCAATATTCATGATGTATTGCGATCTGTTGTCGAATGCATCAGCAAGGTTTGTTCCTGGAGGGGATGCAGGAATAGTTGCGCTTCCATTAAGAGGCACAACGCCTGATCCAGCAGGCATACATACAGCTGGAGACGCTCCACCTGCGAAGGCAGCAGATGTTGGGAATTGAAACGCTGTAAACCCAGTTGTGTCTACATCGATAGTGATCGAAGAAACAGTGGCTGAGTTTGTCACACTCAAAACCCTAGCAGCACCAGATGGATTAGATGTAAGAGATCCGCTTCCCGACTTAGCTGTTAAATTGCTCAGCTGAGTCATGCCGTAGGGCGTTGGGATTTGGAAGTCAACAAGTTCCCCTGGGGTGTAAGGATTCTGCCTGAAGAAGTACACAACCGCTTGAGTTGCTTGCGTAATGTAAGCTACTGGCAATGTGTTAGGAAGGAACTGACCTGGATATACCTTTTGGTAGAAACCAGTTGTTCCGTTAGCGACTACCAAACCTGCGGTAACAGCTGAAGCAGCATAACCAAGCGTAATACTTGTGTTTGTCGTAATAGCTGTGATTTGATAGAGGTTCGATCCACTCATTTGCAGTGCGCCAGTTACGTTGATAAGACGTACTGTGTCACCGACGTTCAGACCTGAAGTGTTACCTGTCGAAACGACAAATGTGGTTCCGTTAACCGCAGTAATCGCAACTTTTGTAAAAGTTGGAGGACTTGCTTGGTTAATGAAAGTGAAACCTCCAGAAGTTCCTTGTTCTGAATATAAGTTTACAGTTCCAGCAGAAACGCTAGTTTGACCGAGACCTAAATAAGAACCTTGTGCCATATTAGCACTGAACCATTCCGCGTACACAGGGTTAGCAGCAGTAGAAGCCAAACCCCAGTTGGTTACATCCTTGACGAAAACCCAGTCGGGTTTTGCAGTCATAGGAATATTAACGGCAACAGGAGTTGCTGGGTTGGTGTAAGACCAAGACCCAATAAATGAAAATGGTAACATATTCTAACTCCTATATTCCTGTTGATCTGAGGTTTTGAACCCAAAGATCGTTTGTGATGCACTGACCTTGATAAAATGAGCAACCGGCTGTATGTCTCAACATACATGGATCATTATTGTATCCAGGCGGAAGGTAGATAAAGCGAGCTTTACCACCTGCTTGCCAAACAACTTTGTAGGCTTCTTTAGCAGCTACGAAGCAGTTAGCGACATCATTTCCAAGCATAGAAGCATTTGGAGAGACAGAACCTTGCTCGGAAGCAAAGAAACGAACGTTGTTCGCTCCGCCAATCTCAACACTCAATGTTTGAGAAATGTTCGGGTACTGGAATTTCTTGATAAAACCAGTCATGTTGTACAGAACTGGGATCATTCTAGTCGTCAACATGCACCCATAGGCGTCACCGATTGGACTTGTTCCAAATTTCAAGTCAGCTTCGACAATGTTTGTGATATACTCACCACTGTTGTTTTGAAGAACAGTAAAGACGTCGTCCACATCCGAGATAGTCATCTCAGTCGGGATATCTCCGTTAGTCCCTCCGACACAGTTGATAATGGAAGCAGAGCTTTCCAAATTATCTCTCTGGAGGGCATCCTGAGTTTCTCTTAAGCTTTGTCCAAGTCGTGCAGCCGCACTATTAAGCACGGGGTCTTCGTTGGTGATAGTGACCTGTCTTGTGAGTACAATGTAAGTGGCGTAAACCCTTACACGGCAGTCCACATCAACTCGGTTAAGTTGTTGTGGTGGTGGGTTATTTTGGCCATCATCGAGAGGCACTTCGAACAGGTCTAGCCTGTCATAACGTGACTGACGATCGATAAAGCCTTGATTGTCTGGCAACTCAACTGGTGTAGCAAACAACTGGTGAATCAAGTTGTGCTCTGGAGTTGACAGCAATTTTGCGTTGTACCTCTGTTGAATTTGCGGAGGCAACGATGCTATTGATACTGACATAATTTATGTTCCCTTGAGCTTTTAGCTCATTTCAGGAACCGAGCTCGCTAGGGCTGCATATCCATGCATTTCACGATAAAGATCTTTCTTCATAGCATCAGTGAGCTTGAAAGCTTGGGCTATTGGGCGTTTATCAAAAGCCATTGGAGACTGTACCGACTTCTCTGACTTTTCGATCGCCTTATCTAATTCCTTCTCTCTTCGCACATCTTTTGCTGAATCCGATATCTTCATCGCTTTGATGTATTTGTAGCTTTGGACTCCGATTTTGTACGGGTCTTTTGACTCGGCAATCGTCGCCGCCAACTCTGGCTCCCTTTCTTCTAAAATTGATAAAGTTTCAGGATTGACGACCTCGGAGAAATCTGCATATTGACGATTCAAACGATCCATAAATTGATCTTGATGTTGCTTTTGAAGGGCTTTTTGCACTTCTTGGCGTACGAGTTCTTCGGTGTTTTTGAGAACCTTCTGAGTATTTTTCTCAGCTAGCTTCTTCACCTTTCCTAAAGGAATGAACTCTTCATCTCCCATCTTATCAAACTCATCGATCTCTTGACGCACAGGCTGCTGACTATTGACAAGCTGGGCTTGCATAATCTGCATCTGTACTTCTCGAAATTGCTTCAGTTCTTTTTCGAGTTCGGCATTCTTAAGACGCATCGCCTTCAAGTGCTGATTAGTTACTGGCTCTTGAGATGCTTGCGTCTCTTTCACTTCATTGACTTGTTGTTCGACCTGAGTTGCTAACTCTTGAACTTCGCTATTTTGGTTTTGAATCTCAGTCATGAATTTCCTCTTTTTTGGTGGTTGGCTAAGTCCACATTACGCCGCGATGGTTGGCTAATCCATCTTTTGTACGCCTTAAATTGACTTTGTTAAATAAAAATATTATAAGTCAAACAAAAGTGAGGTAAAATGATTTGCAATAAATGTAAAATCGACAAAGTTGAAAAAGATTTTATAAATAATCAGGAATTTTGTTACCAATGTGTTTATCAGATAAAACTACAAAAAAACACAGAAAAACGAATAAAAAAAATTCCAAACTGTCGAATATGTGACAAAGAAATATTTCATTCAATTAATCAAATAGGAAGACAAAGATCAGTTTTTTGCTCTCCTGAATGTGCAAAAAAAGGCCATCAAAAATTAATTAAAGAGTATTGGACACGTAAAATTCGTGAAGTATCCTATCCATACCAAAAACAAACAGAGGAATAAAAAATGAGTAATCAATCCAAAATTGATCCCACAAGAAATACCGTCGGATCAATTTATCGAGACGCGCAAATAAACGGAGAGCGTGGAGTAGTCATTGGAGATGTAAACCATGAAATCACAAAAGACTTGGTGAAAGATATCAATGAGGCTATTGAACAGGGAACAAAAGAAATGGAGGGTAAACCGTTTTATCTTGCTATCTACGAAAAATACGATCTAATGCTGAAGCGAGGGCTAGTGAGGATTCGCAAAATAACGAAATATCGTCCCTATCCAGAGCAAGATATGATGTGTTTCCATGTTTATCCTGGAGGTGACGTTTATTTTTGCTGGGAATTGCCTCACAGATCTCAAATGATGAATATTTTGCAGTGTCCTGATCTATTTGATCGTAGTCGCGTGGATATGATTAAAAGATGGGAAAACCTTCAACTTGAATACTTTGGATTTAAGAAAGATGAAGAAGGGAATTGGGTTGAAAACGAACTTTATCGAGGGGATCAATTGATAGGTTCTCCTGATGGACAGAAAAATGTAAAAATTTTATTGACCTAATTTTCATAAAAAAAAGGGAGTTAGACGTTTTAAGTCTTCCTCCCCACCGTGCAGGCAAGCCCATAAATGTAAATCTGCTTTACACCTTTGGAGTATGCAAAGTAAGCGTCATTTTATCCTGACGCATTCTTAAATTTTCCATATCGCGCATTGTATGCTCAGGTTCTCTTCGTAGTTGCTCAGAATACTGTTCATCCATACGAATTGGCCCTTTTTGCACTTCTACGGAATAAGGCTTAGAATTTCCTCTTTTGGACATATTTTCTCCTATTAAGAATATCTGCCTTTATAAGACTGCTTATTGAGATCTTTCGACATACCCGATTGACGAGCATCTTGTCTCTCAACATATTCTGTAGTCTTGCTAAATCCACGTTCAGCAAAATCTTTCTCAGGCTTTTGATAGTTCTCCACAGTAGGTTTCATATCCCCCTGTGTGTAACCTGCCTTCGACATTTTCTCTTTCATGATAACACCTTGTTATTCTGGTTTAACTTTATTTTCATGCAACATTTTGATTATTTGCAACCACTTCCTTTTCAGGATTTGCAGCAGGGCTTAAAGAGTTAAGGATTTCGACCTGTTGCATCAAATGGTCTAAATCCATACCTTTAAGCTCTTTAAGCGCCTTGACGACATTAAGCAAGCTTGCCGTATCCTCTTGATGAGCTCGACGGAGCTTGTCTTGAGCAACTGCTGCATCCGTTTGGATTTTAGCCACGCGCTCTTTAGCTAGCCCTTCTTGACTATGGGCGTAAGCTACTTTTGTCATGTTGTCAATTTGCATTTGCTGCATCTGTAACTCTTCCATCTTCTGTTTCTGTTCCTGCTGAGCCTTCTGAGAAGCCATAACTTTTTCGATGATTCTGTCTTTGTTTTGTATGGTCAAACACTCGAGGATTTCATCCGGTGGCGTTAAATCAGGATAGAGGGTCTGGAAATGTAACAGCTGAGCGAGCTCTAATTGTTGTTGACTTTCAGTAAGAGCGGCTTGCACGACCTTGCAACCATACTTAAAGAAAATCTTGCTATCAAACTCGGCTGTTGGCTCTTCACCAATAACTTGTCGGACTTTTCCATAAGTCCAGTTCTTTTGTATGTATTCGATTTCAATCTCAGCGCATAGCTTTTGAGATTCATCAGCTTGATCAAAAAGCCTTTGAAGATTACGAGCTGTTGCCGCCTGGCGCATCATCGTGATAATTCCGGCCTTATCGTCAATATCCATACCCATTGCGTTAGGATCAATCCCTGCAATGTTGAAGAAGATACCCTTCAGCATCTCTTCCATTTGAAGCATAACAGGCGATGGAGGAACGATAGGCATCGGTTGTACGTCATCCATGCTTGCGTCCGGATCAATTGTTAACACTCTTCCATGACCTGAGTTTAAGGCATCGTCTGGGGTAACAAGTGCCCCTTTCTTAACTTTAATCCCTTGTTGTTGGGCGTCAAGGATTTCAAGATTGGAAACTTTTAATCTATTTAATAGGAATTGACAATCACGAAGCATAGTCATCGGACTATTAAACTTGTACGCGTAGTACGGAGTATCTGCTGTAAAGAATGCGAGCAGCGGCACGACTGGGTAGCGATCCATGGAATAGGGGTTAGGTTCATCGACAATCACGCGGTCATTTAAAATGATACTTCTTCGCACTGTAGGAACTTGTTTTTTTAGTACTGCAAGCTTTCCTTTAAATGCTTGCATCACCTCTTTTAGCTGTTCGGGCGTCCCTTTGAACTCTTGGCATTCCTCAGTCTTTTTATCCACGAGAAAAGTAGCTTCGCGGCTAGTAAGATACCAATACTCGTCGAAAGCAATAAGGTTCGGAAACTGTATTTGATATACTTCAGGCATGTAGTAAAATTTATCATCTCGATATGTTCCTTTTGGTAAAGATAAGATTTCATCCCCGAATTGCGGGTACATAAGAGCAGCTTCATTGGCATCGAAGAAAGTCCTTACCCACCAAAACCTTGCATCGCTCATATCGTGCTTACGGAAATAGGGGTCAAAAAGGCAAGATTTCATATCTACATATCGCCATTTTGGCTCAGGGCTCACCGGATCTTTTGTACTATCGCCATACATGTACATGAAGCCTAGGCCCTGGATGATAGCCCCTAATTGAAATGCATCGCTAAATGTTTGATGGAATCCATTTTTATGATTGTGGTAAAGACACTTAGTTAGCTGGTCCGCCGTCTTTTGCATACCGTCATGAATAGGAATAACAGCCGAGCTTTTTCTTGTCTGTCTTTGCTGACCGCTTATAGCTTCTGATATGGGGTTCATGATGTTGAAGTTCCATATCTTCCTACGATATGTCGCGACCCCGGGGAAGATTAATCCCCAAACTTCCTGATCATTGATAGTAAAACGTTGATTTATATCGGCTTGATACCATTGCGTTTGAAGAATATTAATGCTATCAGAATAGTTCTTTTCCATTCCTTGGCGTAGAGATAGATTTAGGCTGTCTTCTGGCCAAAAAATCGGCGAATTATTTTTCAAATCAAAATCTCCTCTCTTATTTCTTGGACAAAAAATCTAAATGTGATACAATTAAGATATGAAAAACATGACACAAATAGATATTGCCAAGTTTTGGATGAAAGTTCAGATTTGTAATCGAACCAAAGATCAAAGATACAAGCAAGCCTATATCGGTTTTTGTTGGATATGGAAAGGTTGTTTTTTTCAAAATGGCTATGGACACTACAT
>CAYZLU010000002.1:0-35488 GCA_964479285.1 uncultured Planctomycetales bacterium
GCCCACAGCCAGAGCCAGAGCATTGGCCTTGAGCAAGAACTCCTTGAAGCCGGAAAGATGGGACGACTTGCCATTATCCGCAACCTTAGAAATATGTTTGAAGCAGGGGTGCCCAAAGACCTGGTTAGATCCTCGTTGCTGAAAAAGTCTCGACCCCTGCTTCCTTTTCAATTCCTGGCTGCCGCAAAAGCTTGCCCCCAGTGGGAGGACATCGCGGATGAGTCCATGATACAGTCCATGCAGGAACGGCCTAAAATGCTAGGCAAAACATCCGTCTTTGTTGATGTTTCCGGCTCCATGATTGACAAAATATCCTCAAAAAGCGAAACGCTACGTGTTGATGCCGCTGCCGGCATTGCCATCATGCTTCGTGAAATGTGCCCAAACGTTGAATTTCATACGTTCTCAAACCACTTAGCCTTAATACCTAACCGTCAAGGCATGGCTCTACGTGATGCCATAGTGAAGTCTCAGCCAATGTCAGGAACATACTTAGGAAACGCTCTTTCTCTGTACAATCAAACCTATCCAAATAAACGTAATGACCGCGTAATCGTCATCACCGATGAGCAGGTTAATGACTTAGTTCCTGAAGTCTATGCAGACCGTTGCTACATTATCAACGTTGGAAACTATCCCAATGGCATAAAGAATAATGGCCGGTGGTTCACCATCACAGGATTCAGCGAAAACGTCATCGACTACATCCTTGAAATTGAAAAGGAAAACACATGAAAGTAGATAAGATTTTCTGTGACAATTGCCAAAAGGAAATAGAAAAGAATCAAAACTTCTACTATAAAATTCCTGTAAATTCAGAAACCTGGCGTCCTTCTACTCATGATTGTTCCGATGAAGATTTCTGTTCGCTGGAATGTATGTCTGAATGGCTCATAACGAACGAACTAAAGAAACTTGGCATCGAAACATGAAAGAGTATTGCGAACTTTGGGATGCCTATTTCTGTACTGACACCAGAAAATGGATAGAAAAGCCATGCAGCGATCCAAATTGCTATTTTTCATGTGGGAAAAGACCTGAAAAACACCCTTCCGACTGCACTTGCGATGGCAATAAAGTCATCAAACTCCTTGAACATATTTCTTGTAAATAATTTATTCAAATTCTACAGTCATATTTAGATCATACAAGAGGTTTAATATGGCTGGGCAAAAAATTAACGATCACTCCTTCTGGGCCGGCGGAAAGTCTAAAGGGTCAGTATTCCCTGAAGGCGTAAAGCACAAAGCCGAAAGTTCTGCTGAAGGTGCTGGTGCTGTTACCCAATATGAAGACACTACCGAAAAGATTAAGTCTCAACAAGAAATGGGCATTCGCAAGGCCAAAAGCCATATGCAAAAGCCTTCTTATAGAAATTAATTCTTCCTATTTTTGTTGTTTGGTAAGGATAGGGGGCTAGTCCCCCTCCCTTAATTAAGGTACCTATGAAAAGCGGATTCAAAGACCCTATTGCAATCAAAAAGCAAGACCCCAAAGACAAACCTGTCGATGGTAAAAATTCCCCCTGGGACTTTCGATGCCCACAGTATGATGAACGAACTTCCTGCTTCGTTAATGCAGGCACTCATTATGGCGTTGGTCACCGTCAGCCCGTTGGTTCCGAGTCAGTATCAAGCAAAAGCATCGTCCCTCAAGGCAAAGTAAACACCATGAGGGTAGATGAAGCCGGCTAAGCAAGCTCACGTTGGCAAACAAAAGAAGTCTTCTGGCGACTGGCACGTTAGCCACACTTCTATGGGTATGGGTGACTACTACGGACAAGCAATAAAAAACCCCATCGGCAAAATCAGAGATGCCGTTGGCGTCAATCCTCTTTCGAAGGCAAAGCTAAAGAAACCTCCGAAGTCATTAGCTTAATAAATTCATCTAATTTATCAAGATTGTCTAACATTTTCTTTAACTGATCCCAAGAATCATTCTTCCATATTAAGTTTTCGATAGTTTCAAACTTTTCTCTAAGCTTTTTCACAACTAACTTAGTATAAATGATTTTCATTCGATCGTTGGATTTATTCATCTCACCAGGAGATAAATCATTCCTGTTAAGAGAGGAGCACTTAAAGAAAATACCATCACATCGGTAGTCTGCATGCTCAACTTTCCCGTCTGCATCATGAAAAAGTACCCTTTTAAAAACCGCAAACTTTTTATCAGGTCCGACATTTTCTACGTCAATTGCTTCTATAGGCCAACTTTCAATCATCTTTTCCATTTAAGTACATCATATCCATTCGTTTACGATATCTTGCGTTCTGGCTAATCTGCAAGAAAATGTTATTAATAACATCATCGCTCAAATCATCCTCTTCTTTGGCTTCTAAGAAACCACGGTCATTCTCAAACTTATGGATCGACTCCCATACAATTTGATTAGAAAGCATCTGTCCCTTCTTGTATTGAGGCCACATCTCTCTAGCCGGAATCATCCATAATACTTTAATGGTATCACCTGGCGGATAGGCTTTAAAAAGCATAGAATTGGTCTGTGCCTTCGGTTTGGTCAAGCGAGGACTCCAGATAAGCCTTTTCGTTGAACCGTCGTCTGCCGTTCGACAATGAGCGAAAATGTAGAAGGAATGATTACCGAACTCTTCCGGTCGATTCTTAATGCAATCCGCGCAACCTTGCGAAATGTAATCGGCATGTTCCTTCCGGCCAAAGTGCTTTAAACGGTCATGAGCATCATATATGTTAACTTTCATAAACCACCAACCTTCCAGTCTCTTTTTATTTCTCCTTTTTCCATTTCTATGTCATCCCATATTTCCTTTATTTCCTTAATCAAAAAAGGGTATGGCTTGCCTTTAAGCAAAATAATACTTCCTTCTTTAGCACCCTTTTCAAGGTCTATCCAGCAGACAACAAAATCTCCCGACTTCTGAAAAATTTTGGGATCATCTGTAGGAGTTACTAATTCAAGTTTACATTGTTTCATTTTACCTTCTCAATCAAATGTTTTTGCAGCACTTCAACCACCTCAACGACTTTATCGCTCCTAAGCGCATCCCAGCCAAGCATGATTGCTAAATCCGATTTTGTGGGGATTAGACATGTTAACAAACCGCAAATTAATGCAGAGAAAAATAAACAACGACCAGGCAGGTAAACGATTTTTGTTTTTTCTTCATCATCTTCGTCAAAAACCAAACCAATATATAAAAAAACACAGAGAATAAAACCCATGATAGATAAATAAGCGCAAATCTCAAAAAAATCATGCAAATGCTGCAACCTAAGCAGCCAGTATAGTTCCATTTAAAACTCCTCTCCTGTTTGGTTGCAGTCGAAGACGAATATGCCTCGTCGACGCCACATCCTGACGACTTTCGGCCTGTCATCGAATACGAATTCGATCTGTTTTCCTTCAGAAATAGCTTCATCAAGCCATCTTTCTTTAAGGACATCGTCAGGTGTATTGTCGCCAATAGGACGCATTTTTAGACGTCTATCCCAGTATTGATAATCTTCTAACGTTCCATATAAATTCATGAGCCATTTTAAGGTTTTCTCGCGGACAGATTCGCAACGCCCTGACCATATGCGCACATCATGATTAAATGGTTCACCTTGAGTTAAATGAATAAATGCATCTGCGACAGGTTGAATAACATTATCCTTATCGCAAGCCTCAAAAAACCCTTTCCAATCAGGCTTAAATCTCTTTCCCTGAATAATTCCTTCTAAAGATCTGCGAGCATCAATATAATGCCTGCGATGATCGCAGTCGGCCAATGTGCCGTCTAAATCAAATATTATCATGATATTAATACTCAAAGTTAAATTGTTCTGGGAGTAGTTGGGTATTTTTAATACGTCTTTTAGCGATCTCTGCATATTCGTCTTCTTTTTCTATGCCTATTGCACGGATTCTTAGCTGCTTTGCAGCGACTAACGTGCTTTCGCTGCCTGCAAATGGGTCAAGCAATATAGGGTCGCCAGGAGGCGCAAGAAGCTTGATTATGTAGCGCATGAGGGCTAATGGTTTGACTGTGGGATGGATGCAATGTTTTTCAAGCCCTGCATTACGTTCGGATGATGAGGCTTTTGCACAATAAAAGAAGCGGGATGCGCCACCGGAATTTGCATGAATGTCATAACCGCCTATAGGATTATATTTATTATGAGTTAAACATTTTTGCATTTTTGAAAAATATGAGGGCTTGTGTGCTCCACTTTTTAAAATTCCCGTCTGCTCATCAAGCAACGCGGCCGCCTCCCTATCCAAAATAAGATTTGCTGGCCAGCGGCCAAGTGAATTAGATTCAGAGACTCGATCAGATCTCCCTTTTTTATCCATCAGCCCACCAGATGTAATATCGTGACATCGATGAGTCCATTTATCCTCCATAGGAATTCGCGTTGCGTCTATGTTGATCCCCGCAACATCCCACTTTTCAGCATTCTGTGCATATGTACCATCTAATGGCTTCATTGCTAATATGATAGGCTCCCATGCAGGCTTTAAAGCCGTACCATAACCCTCAAGGCCGAACTTATTATGCGATTTAGGAAACCCGCTCCCATATAACCAACAAATGCAGTCTCTTATTTCCCATCCAGCATCCTCGATAGCGCAAGTAAGCCTATGAAAAGTCCTAGTACCTCCAAAAGCTGCCAACATTGAACCTGGCTTGCATACACGAAGCATCTCCGACCAAAAACCAACCCCAGGAATGCCATTATCCCATTTTTTACCCATGAACTTTAGGCCATAAGGGGGGTCAGTCACAATGAAATCAATGCTATTGTCCTGTTGTTCTCGCATCCAATCAAGGCAGTCAGCATTAACTATCATCATGCTTCCATCCAAATTGTAAACCTAACTACAAATCTATTTCGTATCCATTCAAATGGGACTTCTACCCCATCAGCTAAGTAATATTTCCTTTCTTTCAAGTTAATATATTGCAAATGCTCAATTACCAAGCTCCCTCCAACAACTCATATTCTTTTAGCCTTCGTCTAACCTCAGCAAGCTCCTTTTCTAAGTCCTCTTTTTCGTCTCCCTCTAAAGGAATCGGCGTTCTTCCCGGATCGTAAATTCTGGCTCCATTTTTCCTAAATTCTGTACCATCTAATAGTCTTAAACAAGTGCTTTCATGGTCTTTTAGTCGACAAACGCAATAACAGCCTCCCGCACTTCTGGTTTCGCAACCAAGCACAAGACAAACAGTAGAACAACAAGGTTTGTATTTTTGCATTTTTACCTCAGACCTTTAGGCTTTGACAATCTTATGCCCCGTTGCTCACAAGGCACTATCTTTGTATATCTCTTATTTTCAAAGTGGCTCATTATCAATAGTAAAAAATCAACATCTACCCAGCCTTTAATAGTGACAAAGTCATTGTTTACTTCAATAATATATTCATCTTCTTTAATTTATTTAGTCCTAAATTTATAATCCATACGGACATGCAACATAGTATAAAAGCATTTAGTAACCGCATGACATTTCCATACCAATCCGGCAAGCCTGTAAGACCGTTAACCACGATTGTTATCATTGTCATAAGCCACAGTATATCCATTTAATCCTCACTCTCCGGTGGTTTCGGCAGTGGCATCCAGTGACTGACGCCTTTAATTACTTTAAATAGTTCGAAAGTATGGAATCTTTTTTCACTATATGTGCATAAGAAATATCCAAAATTAGGTTCAATTTTAAGAGCTACTAAACATTCCTCTAAATCTTTTGGTAACCTATCAGAAACGTTTATCCATTGTGCATGTGTTTGAAACATGTTAATTTTTTCATATTTTTTGGACATGTTAAATGATTCTTGGTGGCCATTCATCTTTTTTTCCGCATTCTGCGCACACGTTTGCTCCTTTTGTTGTTCTTCCCAATCAGCTTTTAAAGCACCTTTCAGAAGATTTAAAGCTTCTTGCATATGATCACATTTAGGTCTCATTTGTTTTTCATTAATAATTGATTCCGTGCGAATCCATTGCTTCCCTTTCCAAGGCTTCATTCCTTCTCCTTTAAAGCATCTTACTTTTGTTATATTCATAAACAAATGTGCAAGATGAAAGGTACCTTTCTAAAGACATCCCCACCGCTATTGCGAAAAGAGATGACATATGGCTGGCAGCTAGACCAGAAATAACGGGTTCTGTTTCATCTGGTATGGCGTCGCTAAGTTTTATGGCCAAAAGAATCGATTTTTCAAATAAGTCTTTTATTTGTTTTTCATCTATTTCCATGATTTATTCCTTCTCCTTTAAAGCGCCTTACTTCTCTTTCATCCATTCGTAGGCATACTTGCATGATAAAAGGTATATCTCTAAAGGCATGTCGACCTCTATTGCGCAAACAGCGGACATTTGGCTAGTCGCAAGACCAACTACGACAGTCTGTGTCCCTTCTGGGACGGCATCGGTAAGCTCACTGGCCAGGAGGGTTGATTTTTCAAACAATTCCTTGAAGAGATTGTCATTTGTTTCCATGGTTTATTCTGCCCTCTCTTTTATTGCTTTGCATACTTCAAAGGCGTAGCCAGCTCCCTCTTGAAAGCCTTGTTTTGTTACGCACATTTGCACAGCCATCATGGCAAACAAGTGTTGAGCGGCTGCTAAAGACACAAAACTTTTCGTTTTATTGGGGATGGTTTTCCATAAAAGGTAAGCTAGTTCCATTGTGTCTTTAAAGATTTCATCAACTTCTTCATTTGTATATTTCATCAAATAATCTTTTTTTATATGTTTTTGTTTTCTATGGTTTGTAATAAACAACTTATGCAGGCGTCCCAAGCTTCTTCTGGATCGCAAAACGCTCCTGCACAGATGTTTAAAAAATAATCTCTTAGCAGGTTTTTGTGTTTTTCGGAGATATGTTTTAAGTTGGTGCTAAATTTTCTTTCTATAAAATAGTGTCTCCATGCTTTTATTTCTTCAACAGCAGCGCACATAATAACGTCTTCATGCTCATTCATCATTTTTTTGACACCAACAGTTTAATGATTAATTCTAAAAGGCTGACGATATTTTCCTGACTCTTGGAGACGTCGCTGAGAAAATGTTCAATCTGATCGATCCTTTCAAAAATTGAAGCCTCGTCGTCTTCGGCCTTAAATAGATTTACAAGCTCTCTAATTTGGCGTTCTAAAGCATATAACTGCCCTTGTGGTGTTGTCATTGACATTTAACTTCCTCCTTATATTCTTTTTCATGGCAATTTTTGCATTTAGCGGCGATAACAATGCCACTAATGCAAATATTAAAGTCTCTCAAGTCTTTTACTTTATAAGCGGGACGAACAAGGGCATTATATATTGCTCTCCTTTTCCCGCAATAATCACACTTGTGCTTTTTTGTGAACAGCTTCTCCCAATATGCCGACTGATCAATATCCATAGTATTTATTGATAGCTTTAATGTCGTTGTCAATATTTCCTGAATCTCTTTTTTCAATGGCCTTTAATCCCACTGCTAAATACCTAAAAGCGTCGGCGGCATGGCTGTGTTCATCATGTAGGGGGGTATTTTTATAGCAACCCAGTCTGTCGTCCCAGAGTTTTTTATAGGCCTCAAGATGCTTAAGGCCTTCAGCGGTTTTCTCCTTATCGAACATACACCTGGAGAGCATCGCCCTGACCGTTTGTATTCCCTCAAGCTTGTCACACTCTTTGATGTCCAGTATGATAATCTTGCCGTCAAGGAGTGGTGCAACGTAGTCAATATATTGCGTCTTAGCTCCAATGTCTCGTTTTCTTGCGTCATGAGGGAAGATATGACGTCCAAATCTGTATTTTTGTTTGTTAAGCCAGTCACAATAATGCGCAGCTCCCTCGTCCCAATTTTCGTAATAGTTGATAATGGATATATGTCCGCCACGGCCTACCTGGAAGCACCAGATTGCACTAAAATCATCGAGACCAATGTCCCAAGCCGTATGCACCACGCTTGAATCGTCGTAGGGAACCCGACACACAGCCCCATTAGCACGCAGTTTAGACAGCTGTCGACCGTAATAAAGACCTTCATTCGCACTTTCAAAAGCCTCCTTTGGCGTCGACGGATACTCTTGCTTCATCGCATCGCCGAGCATTTTATGTTTCATCTCATACCAGCGGCGCTGTTCCTCGTCAATTTTGCGCTGGCGCTCAATTTCAATGCCATCTAAATATTCGTTTGTCTCTTTGCTGATCACTATTGACTCGCTTGATGCTCTATAGTTGGGGTCGTCGAACCAAGGAAAAAAGAAGAAGCGCATTTGCATGGGTGACAAATCGGTTCCTTGCAATGCGAGCGTTTCTGCTGATTTGCTGAACTCATAAAAATATCCTTCTCTTCCTTCGGCTGTAGATTCGATTGCAATAATTTGATCTGCAGAGACGGTGTTAAGAGATCCTGTAACAATTTCTTTCGCAACATCGGGAGACTTTGCGCAAATTTTTCCAAATTCACTAACAAGCAATCGCTGGTAAGTCCCTGACCTAAAACCTGTAGAAACTCGATAGCTCGATCCATTTTCAAAAGCAAGCTCTCCGCTTCGATCGTTTGTAGCGGAGTTAAAAGTTCTTGTCCATTTGGGCATTCTGTCATAAGCATATTTAACCTTTTTTTTGAAAATGTCTTCAGCATCTTCTTTTCGATGGGCGATGATACCAGCATGGGTATTTGCATGCCAGAAACAATCATCAAGAAAACTGATTGAGAAGTATGTAGTCACGCCAAGTTGCCGATTTAGGCTTGTGCCCTCCACTTTTCAGCAGAGGGCACAAGCCCGTGCCTTGAGTACTAGCATTTGATGCCACTCGCGGTCATAAAGCTCTTTTTGGGTGGCGTTCAGAGTAAATTTGACGGCGTAACCGTCTTTGTCTGTAATGTAATAGAGATTGTTTAAGCGCCAGAGCTTGTCATTGAGCTCGTCCTGAGTGGGGATGTATTCATTCACATCTAGCCTGCAAATAGGGTAAAAATCTAAATTCTTCGGAAACAGTGGTTTCTTTTGACATTATTGCGGCTTCCTTTTGTGTCTTTGCACTTCGGCTAGGACTTTCTGTCTTTCTTCTTCAGCGGCTCTTGCGTCGCTTTTAAGGGCGGAAGCTTTGCGAAGCTCAGCAGCTTGGGCGTCTTTATCTTCTTCGTCTCTGACTTCTGGGTCATAAATCCTCAAATATCGATGGGCAATTGAAGGGTTAACGGTGCCATCTATGTAACGTAAAGCCATAAGGCTACGTGCTTTCTCGTAATACCACTGAAATTCTGGCTTCTCACGCATATGCTCCCACTGCTTTCTGATGAAGCCTTCTTCGGTATACCAGTCGCAGAAGCGTGCTCTGATGGGTTCGCCTTTTTTTTGTTTTGCAGAAGCCCATGCGACTAGCTTTTCACCGAGTTTAATTAACTCTTCTTTTTCGGGTATTGCTGATCGTGGGCGTCCGGCAGGCATTATTGAATCTCCAGGTGAATTTTGATCTGGACGTTTTCCGGCTCGCCTTCGAAGCTTTTTTTAGCTTCTTCTATGCATTTGAGGATGGTGGGATCATTGTCGATGACATGGTAGGGCTCATAGACGATAAATTTCTGCCTATAGGTGCGGTCGGAATCTTTTAGTATCACGGTTAATTCGTTCATGAGCTAAGCCTTTTGAATAAAGATTTTAACCGTCAAGGGGAAACTTTAGCGAGGATGCTACTTTCGTCGATGACGAGGTATTGTTCTTTTTCGTGCTCGATGCCTGCGCCTGAGTATTTGTCGAGGTAAATTATATCGTTTACGTTGACTTTTGTAACTTCGTCCCCATTGGCGATGACTATGAAGCGGGTCGGCTTTTGCCCGGAGACGATGAGGTTGCCGTGAGTTTCTTCGACGGGTTTGACGAGGATACGTTTTCCGATTGGTGTGAGCATGTTTACTCCTAAAATGTTATTTCGATTCTGATTCCGTACTCTTTGCTTTTGATTTGGTCACAGGCTATGAAGATGCGCTTGTCGCTATCTGCTTTTCCAGGTCTAAATTCGCCGGTGATGATTGCGCATATGGCATCGGCGATATATTTGAAGCTCATGGGGAGATTGTCAAAGGCGTCGAGCTCATGGGGGGCGAAGCGGGTCAACGTAATTCTGCAGGGCAACTTGAGGTGCTCGCGAAGCGGGTTGAGTGCTAGGGCTACGCATTTTTGCTGCGCTTTATGCCTGGCGTGCTTTAGACGCCAAGGCTCGAAACAGTTGGCCTCGCTTTTAGTCTGCAATGGAAGCTCTAATAGTACCTTTCCCAGTGAAACTTCAGATTTGGCCTTTATTTTGGCCGCTGTTCGTTTTTTTTTCTTAACTGGTACCTTGGTATTACCCGACCCCTTTTGCGAGCTTGGCACCCCATTACTTTGCGAATTTAGGCCATTTAAATTTCTGTTCATAGCATCAAAACGGCAGGTCGTCGCTTTTAACAACTGCACCCCCTGATGCGGATCGTTCCCATTGGCGGCCTTCGAGGAAGGCTTTGATGTCCTCGGCGAGGAAGTTGCTATCCTGCGAAAATGCCTTGAGGTATTTCTTTTCACCGTTTTTCTTGACGGCAGCGCTAATTTCCGACCAGAAGAGACCGCCATTCTGCGTTTTCTTTCTGACGTATGTGACGCGGTACTTTTGGTCAAAGCAGAGCGTTGCGGATTCGCTGATGTATTCATCTTCAGGGTATGTGTCGTGGCTAATGAAGTCAAAGGCGGTCATGATTTTCCTTTTGTTGAACATGTTTTAACGGATAAAAGCACTTTTTTCAATCTAATTCTTTGTTTCTGTGATATCTACGATGTTGTTCCATTCTCTAAACATAGCCATGAGACGTTTTCCTGTGAATAGGCAAAGAGTTTCATTGGTAGTGTTTGTAAGAAAGTCATCTTTGAGTGCTAACTCATCGCATTTAATGGTGAAAATGCCTGAGAGGGTGTAAATTTCATAGGTTCTCATGGAGTTTTGGGATCCATTTTTTTTGTTTTGATGAAGTTCTCGCATTTATTTCGCATCTCAGGGTCTACCAGAGCGATAAAAAAAGCTTCTTGATAAACGCTTTGTGGCTCGAAGAGTATTCCTCGCTGGTCTTTTTTCTTATTGTTGTAAAGATAGCAACGCCATCCTTGGCCATTTTCGTATTCTGGGAATTGTTTGCAAATCTTTTCTGCATAGGCCAGATTATCCTGAGCATTAACCTGAACCTTGTCTTCGATCTTCCAGCGAGCAAGTGCATTGAACCAGTCAGAAATGGCATGTTTACGCTTTTTGCTCTTCTGTATGTATTCTACAGCATATTTTACCTTGTTGATATCGCCCTTGATGACTATGCAGGCCGCAAGCTCCCGCTTCGTCATCGAAACGCCGGGTATGACTTCAACCAACTCGTTTTCGAAAGAAAAGTCATCAGTCCGTCCATCATCCCGATTTTCAGCCTCCGAATTTTTTGAAGGGATAGAGGGATGACTTTCTTTAGATCTGATCTTCTTTCTTCTAGATTGTGGTCGCTCAGTCGGCGCGCAGTCGGCGCTCAGTTGGTTGTTCAGTTGGTTGTTAGGTTTTAAAAAACGCTCTGTCACCCATATGTAGCATGTATATCGGTTGGTCATTGAGTTGGTCGTCTTTTTTAACAAACCGGCACAAAGTAGCATTTTCAGTTGGTGCCTCATTGCACTTTCGGATAACAAGCATTCGGTCGAACTTGTGCCTCGTCCGGTAATAAATTCATAAGGCTGGAGGGTAATTTCTCGACCATCGTGAACTATAGTTCTGACTTCACAAGAGCATTTTGAAAAAGCCCATGTGACAAAAAGAATAGTATTAGGTTTATTGAACCATCCGGTTTCGCGGAAATATTTTGGAATTGGCGTTTCAAAGTAGTAAGGAATTTCAGTCATGGTGGCACCCCATAAATAGATTGCGTAATTTCGCATGGGATGCTAAGATAGAAATATAGCGATCTATCATTTAGCATCTCCCAATGCTCGTGGAAATGCCCCGACGGCAAATCGGGGCATTTTCTTTTAGCACGTTAGCATATCTCCCGAACGCAATGCAATAAAGTTCTAATACATTATCCATTAGAATTAGGCCCTAGAATGTCTATCTGAAACCATTCGTCGCTTTCGACGAAATTGATCAGATTTAGAAACATTAAGGGCGATAAAAGGTTTCTGAACATAGTGGGAGAGATGAGAAACTCTCTTCGTATGTGGTTTTTTTGTACTTTAAGACCGAAGTTCTTTTTCTTTTTTTGGAATATTTGTACGTATAGAAAGGCCGAGCGAGGGCAGCTTTTTAGGACGCGCAGGAAATATTTCAGGGGGGGGAATTCGTTATAATCGTTCATGATCCTCGTAAAAAAGATTGTTTTTTTTATCGAGGAGACTTTATGCTCATCCGCAGAAAAGTTTGTTTCCTCGATGTTTTAAGCCATTTCTGTCTAAACTGGGTTATTTCTCCTGGACTAAACTTTTTGGTGATATTCTACTCTCTTGATGCAGCTGATTGGCGTCAGCTGCATCGTCTATGCTTAATTTTTTAAAAATAATTTGCAACTTCTTTCAGTTTTCCCATACATTTTTATTGAGAAAATGAGAAGTTGGCCGAGTTATTTTTATAGGAATTTCTTGAATAGAGATTGGAAGCGAACATGTTTTATGTCTCTGACATTATATTCTGAAACCCTAACTTTCCTGTGCAATAGCGACTGTCTGGATTGTCTCTTTTTCTGCTTGGGACTCATCTATCCAATCATAGAGAGTAATGGCCCCGCGAGTGTATTTTTCTATTCTGTAGGCAAGTTTCAAATTTGGCATTTGACCCTTTCTAAGAATATCATGCAGTGTCGAAGCGCTGATGCCGAGCTTTTCTGCTACTCGACGTTGTTTTTTATCGTTATCTTTCATCCACAGGGCAAACCGATTCATTTTTTCCTCTTTTTGTGTTTATTTACCTTAATAAAAATTTATCAAGTTGCGACGTTGAAGACAACTTTTTTGCTAAAAGAAAGAATTTCTGTTAACTTATATTGATTTTCATGCAACAATATGATCTTTCATAACACAATAGGGGATGAAAATGATGATTGTTAATATTTATAATTTGATTGTTATTTCTGGTGATGAAACTGGAACATGGGAAATTGACGATCAAGAATATGCTGGGTGCATAAATCTCATTCAAGATTTTGAAATCGTTTACATAATGAAATTGTGTTTAATGTGTCAAAATTGTCATTGGGATATAGATAATGACAGATTTTTTATTGAAGAGGTTGAAGATGATATTTTTGTTTTATATAACAGATACGATTGTAATAAACCTTGTTTAAAAATTGTTATAATTTAGAGGCAAAAAATGTTAGCGAGTGAATTGACAGATGAGCAGAAAGAAGATTTTTGCGATCATTTTTACAATGAATGCTGGAATCTTCCATATGAACCGGACGACAGAAGTCCTATGCCATGGGGCTGTCCCTGGCTGCATGGCTCTCCTATTCTTCTATTAGGTGGAACTCCTCAAGAGATGGCAGAGATTTACTGGGACGGAAACTTCAGGGACATTAGAGAAGTTTTGCAGGATGAATATGAAGATCGATGCTGTGGTGGCCGAGGTTGCATGAGGTGCCTGGGTTTCTGCGATGCGGATTTTTTTTAGAAAAGATTAAACAAAAAGAGATTAGAATGGAAAACCAAGTAATTGAGGAAGCGATCGCCAATATCGTTTCGACATCTGAGGCTTTAGACAGGTTTTGTAATGATCCCAAGAATTACAATTCTTTTGGTTCACAGATTTTAGAGCAAATGTCTTGGGAATTGCATAAGCAGGCAAATCTGCTAAGAGAATTCAAGTGCGACTATGGTTTTTAGGAAAGTTCGGAGAGGAATTTTAATCCTCTCCGATGAGAAAACACCTGGGAGTGCTAACAACGCCAATATCATCAAAAAGTAAATTTAAGGAAAGGAAAATATTATGTCTCAATCAGAATTAATTAACGAATTAGCGGCCGCTTTATCGAAAGCTCAGGGAGAAATGCAGGCAGCTATTAAAGATAAAATAAACCCGTTTTTCAAAAGTTCCTATGCCGACTTGGGTAGCGTATGGGATGCAGCTCGTCCCGTGCTCAGCAAGTATGGTCTTTGCGTGATGCAAACAACCGAACTTGCAGCTGATAGAAATCAGGTTATTATGGTAACGACTTTAGCGCATACTTCCGGTCAGTGGATGAAATCATTTTTGCCGTTGAATCCGAGTAAAAACGACAGTCAGGGCATGGGGGCGGCGATTACATATTTAAGGAGATATTCCCTTTCCGCTATTGTTGGTGTCGTTTGTGATGAAGATGATGATGGAGAGACAGCAGTAGGAAGAGGAAAGGCTCAACACAGCCAGCCTATGACACAAGAAAAAGTTGCTCCGGTAGAGCGTTTAGGGCAGCCTGAGATTGTAGCGCTGACAAGTCAAATTCAAAGTTTAGATGAAGGAAGCAGGAAATCTTTTCTGGATTGGATTAAAAAGGACTTTAATGCCTCTTCTATCCAGGATATCCCTAAAAACTGTTTTGATAAGTGCATGGTCTCTCTCAATGCTAAGATTAAATATTTAAAAGATCAGGAAAAAACCATGGCGGTAGCATAATGAAAGTCATTGAATTGGAACAGGGATCGGAAGCATGGCTATCTTGGCGAAAGACGGTCATCACTGCAACAGACTGCCCAGCGATCCTGGGCTCTTCTCCCTGGTCAACGGCATATAAGTCCTGGCAAAGAAAGCTTGGTCTTATAGACGAGCAGCCGAGCAATGAGGCTATGGAGCGAGGCAAGCGCCTAGAGCCCAAGCTTAGGGCTCGTTTTATAGAGAAACATGTCCTCATGATGAGGCCTACTGTCGTCGAAAGTACAGAATATGATTTTTTAGGAGCCTCACTCGACGGATTGTCCGGATGTAGTAAATATATTCTAGAGATTAAGACTGGCGGCAATCAGCTTTACAAAATGGCTTTTGAAGGTTCTATTCCTGATTATTATATGCATCAGATTCAACACCAGCTTTTGGTAACGAGGGCGGAAAAGTGCTATTATTTCGTTGGTGGCGAGGATGAATCTAAAGATATAGTCCTTGAAGTCTATCCTGACCCCGATTTTGAAAAAGCCTATCTTTTACAGGCTAGAGCTTTTTGGAAATGCGTCGCCTTCAATGAGCCGCCTCCCTTGCAAGATAGCGATTACAAGGACATGTCAAATACTCCATCTTGGAAAGGATATGCCGAACAATATCGCAAGCTTAGCGAGCAAATTAAAGGACTAGAAGAGCTCAAAGACAGTTACCGTGCGGAACTCCTGAAATTGTGTGGCGATCAAAGCTGCATAGGAGGAGGCATAAAGGTTGTTAAAAACATTATGCGCGGTCGCGTTGCCTATGATGAAATTCCAGAGATCAAAGGGATCGACTTAGATAAGTATCGCAAGCCGACAACGACGACCTGGAAAATTCTCGTTGAATGAAAAAGTAATCCCTATAGCACCCTAGATGGCTATAGGGATTATCTTAGCATCCTTTTTTCTTCATGGTTTTTTTCATGCCCATGCTTTCATGCTTCTTATCATTTTTCTTATCCATCTTCATGAGCTTATCCATGCCCTTGTCCATGGCTTTCTTTTCTTTTTTAATGGCTTTATCCATGTTTTTTTCCTTTCCTCGGTATTTTTGCGCCAGCTTTGCGAGCAACAGTCAGGGCTATAGCAACAGCTTGCTTAGGCTTTTTTCCTGCCGCTTCTTCAGCCTTTATGTTCTCACCGATAGCTTTTTTAGACGCACTTTTAATTAGCGGCATTTGGAACTTCCTCTTGGGCAGCTGCAGGCTCTGAGCATGGGGCTGAGCAAGGAGCTGCTACTGCCGGCGCAGGTACATCTTTATGGCTTTGCAGGATCTCACAGATAGCATCAATGGCCGCATTTTTCCCATCGGCATCACGCATGTACTGTGCTTGTACAATGTTATTAATGTTAGCAATTTGTTGCAGGAGGCCAGCGGTATGTGTGTATTCCAGCCCTTCTCTGAAGAGTGCTTTGATTTTATCTAGCATAGGTTTTCCTTTTTTTCATTTTGCTGTTTTTGTTATGGTTCGTCCTTATTTTGGACGTTAATAGAAATCTCAAGGTCTGTTTCCTTCTGAAAAGTTTCCTTTGAAACCTCTATTTTAATTGCTGTATCCGTAGCTATATCTTCAATATCCTGTGCCACTTGCGGAAGATATTGACAAGCTACCATAAAAGGTAATAACAATAAAAAATAGTGCATATTTTTCCTTAACAGTTCAAGAATTTCATTCATTTTATATCTTTTTAATAAGTCGCAACGCAACGGCCAGAAAAAAAGGAAACCTTGGTCGTTCCATTTAATCCACCGATATAAACGTTTTTAGTTACACCATCGACGCTGACATGGACATTGACTTTATACCCAGCAGGTAATCTCATGCGACTAGCTCCAGAGATTGTAACGCCATCGTCATTTGGTGCATCAGTTAAACGTGAAGCGGTAGAACCTTGAAGGTTACCAAATTCCAAAATGTTATAATCCACGTTAGATCCGTCTGTGGCCCATATCCACATGACAATGCGCGTATGTGCTGCCATATTGCCTGTGGTAGCCTGGAATCTGATTGCTGCCTCAAATTCGTATTCCCCCTGTACAGGAGTTGTATATAATGCCCCTGTACCTGTAGTGAAATTGCTATTTGCATCCCATCCAGGGCTTGTAACAGTATCGAAAGGCACAATATATTTTGTACCATCACCAGTCTGGGATGAAGTATTGGTGGAAAGATAGGCAAAAAACGTGTAGTTATTTAATGAATCTGCAATTGTGATGCTTCCAGCAGCATTCGTGATGCTTACGCCAGCTCCAGCATTTAGCGTCGACCAGACAGGCTGTGCCCCTGTAGAACCAATGAGAACTTTACCATTCGTTGGCTGCCCTGGTGTCCATCCTATGGATTGCCAATTAGTGCCATCATAATAAAATGCGCTTGCTCCCTCGTTTGTACTTATAGCATAAGAAGCAAGTCCATCGATTGTTTTAGCTGACTGAGCTTGCATTGTAATGTTATTAGTACCTGCGGCTCCAGATTCGTCTTTTACAACAAGAAAACTATTACCTGAGCTTGGCGTGGCCAACGTAATTGTTCTTGCGGCGGCTGTAGAGGTTACCGCGACTAAATAATCTCCAGTGACCGTGGAATAATTCGTTGCGGTAGCCGTTCTCGAAAATTGTAGAGTTCCTAAAAGTCCTTGAGTTTTTGATGCGGCAGTATTGAAGTTACGGTTAGTAACGGCAATTGCGACTGACCCCCAGGTAAAGATATCTGTACCATTATCACCAACCTTCATCGTTGACGTGCCAGAACGATAAATGCCGAAGGTGTTTTGAGCAGCAAAGCTATAGGATGGTGAGGTATTAGAACCATCCGATAATGTAGCCTGTGCCGTTGGGGTGGCTGCATTTGTAATTGTTAAAAAACTTACATATGCCGATCCGTTATATCCTTGTATGAGTGCAGTGTTTCCTGACGTTGTTGTAGATCTTAAAGCACCTCCATTTCCTAGGGTTACGTTACCAAACGTTACCGATGATGTTGTCGCTATATCTTGAGGTGTTGTTAAAGTAACAGATCCAGTTTGAGATGATCCTGAAGTGCCGTTAGCAAGAACTTGGTTAGCTGTACCAACTATAGCAGTCACTCCACTAGCAGGGGGAGCCTGCCAGGTAGGTGAGCTTCCGGCTCCATTACTAGTTAAGACGAAAGTAGACGTTCCAAAACCCAAAGAGCTTAACTGCCCGTTTGTATCTACTGCGACAGGAGCCGACGCTGAAACGGTAACGCCTGTTACACCAGCTAAAAAGGCTCTATTTTGTTGACCAGAGGATGACCCTGGCTTACCGATTCTAATTGTATTATTTTCGCCAGCGGTTCCATTTGTACCAATAACAATATTGGAGCTTTCTGACCCCGTGTAGCCGGTTCCTGCGGGGGAGCCTAGACAAATATTGTTTGTGCCGGTTAGTAACGAACCCAAACAACCTGAACCTATAGCAATGTTTGAACCTTGTGAAGAGGAACCAGTATAGCTTCCCATTGCGCTATTACCAACTACGGTATTGGAGGACGTGCTAACGGCATTAAGAAGGGCATTAGTTCCATAAACGACATTTGATACGCCGCTCGATAAAGAGGAAAGTGAAGAACCTAAAGAAAGATTCGATAAACCAAAATCAAGTGTTTGCGTTCCAGTGGTTCCCACGAATTGTACTGTAGCATGGGCAGTAAGAAGGTTCCAATTTCCTGCCACAGGGGCTATGCCCCCCCCGCTGTTGCCGGTGATCGTCTGACCAATTGAAGCCGAAGAAACTTCGCCTAATTGTCCTGAACTAGAAACATTGACGAAATTACCACTAACGGTTGTTCCTACAATACCAGCAAAAAAGGCGCGATTCTGTTGTCCAGCACTAGAACCTTGCGTTCCAATACGTATAGTATTAGATTCCGAAGCACTTCCTATATTATTTATTAATATATTTGAACTTTCTGCGCCTATATATGCATTTCCAGCGACAGCACCTAAAATAATATTTCTTACGCCAGTTAGTAGGTTTGCTGCACATGCTTGCCCTATAGCTATATTATTACCTGCACCTCCCGCACCCGATGTAAAGGATTTTAGTGCTTGCTGTCCAATAGCTACACATGCAGATCCAGCTGTTAGTGCATTAAGAGCTAGTTGACCTAATCCTACATTAGCAATACCTGAAACTGTGGGAGCGCTCCCTAAAATCAAGTTGGAGAGGCCAAAATCAAGTGTTTCTGTTCCGGCAGTTCCTACAAAAGTAACGGTTGCATTCGCTGTTAATAGGTTCCAATTTCCTGCCACAGGGGCTATGGCCCCCCCGCTGTTGCCGGTGATCGTCTGACCAAATCCACTGCCATTTAAAGTTACAAAACCATTGGCATCTACGGTGAAAAAAGTAGCATCAAAAGAAGCTAATCCGGCATGTGAAGCTGATGAGGAAGCGTTTGCCGAACTATATTGTACCTCGATTGTTATCGTATTTCCTGAACCTACAGTTTCAACAGGAATGCTATGCGCAGCAACCCCCTCTCCAAGGATTTCGATAGTATTTGCAATGGGAACGGCTTCTCCTACATTTGCTACAAATAACGTAGGAATCTCAGGGTGGGTGCCAATAAAATCAATTATTCCGGCTTGGGACATGCTGCACCTCTTTTATTGAGTCTTTCAATTAACGTGTAAATATTCTCAATCTTCTTTTCGATATAGAAGGCCGCTTTTTTATAGCGCAGAATTTCTCTTTCAATGCCCTCTTTATCTAACTTTGCGAGAGCATAATTTTGTTCACCCTTGACCTGTATATCATCGAGGGCTTTTTGCATATCGTTACGCATTTTTGAAAATTCATCTTTTAGAGAAATGAATAAATCCTTGCATTGTCTCTGACAATCTTGGAAAGCAAGTAAATGATTATTAGTAACTTGTGAAATATTTTCTTCTATGCTTTTCTTATGCTTTTCAACATCTTCCTTACTAGATAAATTCACTTGGCTCTCTTGCAAAAGCCTATGCAGCTCCTCTATCGCCTTTCCTTGCGAGGCAATAATGAATTCATTAGTTTCTATCTTTACTTTCAAAAATCCGATTTCGGCTAAGAAGAATGTTTGAAAGGTTTTTATCTCCTCGTCATTCCTTTGACATATGGCTTCGAATTTTTGCATGGCAAGACGCAAATCATCTCTCAATGCTTGCATTTCCTTTTGATGAGAAGAAATGAGATGCTGATGCTCTCCTTCCTGTTTCTTCATAAGAAGATCAAGTCTTTTATCTGCCCTAGTAACCGGTTGTTGGGGCATTCGTTGGTTGTGCATACATGACTTCAATGTAAACGGCTCCTTTCGATGGTGCAGAGGCATATTTGACATAAAACTGTGTGCCAATGGCGAAACAGAAATCGTCATGGTTTACAGGTCTATGGTTAGTAGTTATGTCGAAAAGCTTAAAGCTACCTGCAGGCACCAAAATCTGATCGGTAGTCCCATTAGTACTTAAAAAAACGTCCTCATCGGAAGTATTAGTGAAGCATATAATCCTTGCTGGAAAGCCTAAAGGAGTTCCCAGAGCCACATATGACCCTGTGATACTGCTATAGGCTACACTTCTAATAGCGTCAACCTTTGCTTGTGTGGTAAAACTCATAGGGCCTCCGATTAGTTCAGCACCAAGAATGTTAATACTAAAGATGCTGTGCTATTAGTCACTGCTGAAGCATTCTGAACAACTACAACGGACTGATTTGCTGAGTTTGTTACGCTTTGTATAGTAATAGCTGATCCTGTGGTGCCGCCTGTCAATCCGTAAAGAACCTGAGTGCCAGAGCCACTGATGGAGCTGTTGCTTATTGTCATGGTGAAAGTTGCCCCAGCGTTAATTGTTGGGGTTGTTATTGTTATCTGTCCTGAACGACCGTTTAACGTTGCTGTTGTTGTTCCAGAGGTAGATCCGGAGTTAAGTGTAATACCGGCTCCTGCTGTGGTAGCCACAAAGCCTGTAGCGGCTGTCATGTTACCAGTAACGGAAGGCGAAGCTGTATAAGCTGGGATGACACCAACGCCACCACTTGCAAGAAGCTGGCCTACAGCGACGTCGGCAATTTGACCAATAACGTTACTTGCTGTAGCAGCAATTAAAGAACCGGCTGTTACGGTTGCTGGGTAAGTTGCCGTTGTCCAGGTAGGATCGGCAGAAGCGCCTCCTGATGTAAGCACTTGTCCGGCCGAGCCCGCAGCCGTTGCTACAATGGAACTAGTTCCTTCTCCGATCAAGACACCATGCGCTGTATAGGTTGCTGGAGTATAAGGGCCGATTAAGGAAAGGACGACGTTCCCGGTCGTTGGAGTAGCAAGGATTTGATTAGCAGTACCAGTAACGGATAATACGTTTCCAGAATTTGTTGCAAATTGCACCCAATTGCCACCACCACCATAGAGATAAAAAGCTGTTGGAGCCTTTGGAGGGGTAAAAACCAGCTGACCAATTTCATAATTTGTTTGATTGGATGTTGGTGCGGTTTCAAAAGGCAGTGGAGGAGGTAATACAGGGATGAGTGCCTGACCGATACCATAGACCTGAAACATCTTAGACATGTGAATACTCCTGTTGTTGTTTAAAACGAAATTTGATGTATAAAATTCACGAGAGTCAATATTTATGTTTACAGATAAATGTAACGTTGACTTATAAAGCACACTATGAAACAATGATGTCTTATGTGTTCTTAATTAAAAGGGGGTTAATATGAATTTTTTAACCGTAGAAGAGTTTGCTCAGCGTATTAAAATGCATCCTGGAAGCGTTAGAAGATCTATAAAGCAAGGAAAAATCTTTGCTACAAGGCCGAGCATGGGTAAAAAAGGGCCCTACAGAATTGCGGAATCGGAACTGGAAAGATTACATTTACAAGGTATGTGTGAGAAGGAAAAATAATCAATGAAGTTGAAAATTCAGCCCTCGGAATGTGATTGTGAAAAATGCTCAAGCATGTGTCATTCTCCTTGTTGTGGGACTCCTGAAGATATGGACAAACTTATGGATGCTGGCTATGGAGATAGGCTTATGTATGATGATTGGCCTGATGGAGAAACGATGTTAAAACCAGCTTTAAAAGGATATGGAGGCGAAAGAGCGCCATGGGAGGTTTCCAGTTTAATGGGATGCACTTTTTGGAAAAAAGGAAAATGTGAACTGCATTCTTTAGGGTTAAAACCATCTTTAGGAAAATTAGCCATACATGATCAACCACAGGAAGAAAAAACTGAAATTTGTGAATTTATTGAAGAATCTTGGAAAAAGAAAAAGGCTAAAAAAACTTTAGAAAGATGGAAAAGAGAATATGCAAGTAATTGATGGAATCCCAGTCTGGGGTGATCCTCTCCCTGAAGCTGTAGCACAAATGAAGGAGGCAGTGAAATATGATGCGATTTACGGTGCCCTTATGGCCGATCATCACCTTGGCTATTCTGTTCCTGTCGGAGGTGTTATTGCTTACGAAGGGAAAATTTGCGTTAATGGGGTGGGATTTGATATTGCTTGCGGCAATAAAGCTGTTTTGGTGGACTGTCCTGCTGACGAACTTAAAAATAACATCTATCGGACGATGAATGAAGTACAAAAACTTATCTCTTTTGGAGTTGGTAGAAAAAATAACGAGAAGGTCGAACATAGTTTATTTTACGATGAATTGTGGAACCAAATTCCCATCCTCAGAGATCTTAAGGGTAAAGCATGTGAGCAATTGGGTACCGTTGGTTCAGGGAACCACTACGTGGATATCTTTACGGATGAGCTTGATCGCGTTTGGATTGGCGTTCATTTTGGGAGCCGTGGTCTCGGCCATAGCATTGCAACTCACTTCATAAAAGCAGCAGGGGGAAAAGATGGAATCCACGCAATGCCAGTCATTCTTGATGAAAATTCAGACCTCGGAGCCCAGTATATTAAATGCATGGAACTCGCTGGTCGATATGCTTACGCTGGCAGAGATTGGGTTTGCGACCGCGTCGCTAAAATACTACGAGCAAACGTGGTACAGTCAATTCACAATCACCATAACTTTGCATGGCGAGAAAACCATTTTGGTAAGGATCTCTGGGTCATTCGAAAAGGGGCTACCCCTGCATTTCCTGGCCAAAGAGGCTTTGTTGGGGGTTCTATGGGAGATATTTCCGTCATACTTGAGGGAATCGAATCGGCTGATAGCGCAACGACTTTATATTCGACAGTCCATGGAGCAGGACGTTCAATGGGAAGAATACAAGCCAAAGGAAAAAGATGCCGAAAAACAGGAAAGCAACTTACCGAAGGACTTGTCAAACGAGAAGATCATGATGCCTGGATCAAACATATTGGAGTTGAGTTACGAGGGGGGGACCTCGATGAGAGTCCCTTCGCCTATAAAAGAATTGAACAAGTGTTGGAAGCACATTGTGGAACGATAAAAATATTGCATACATTAAAGCCGATTGGTGTTTGCATGGCAGATGAAAGGGAATACGATCCATGGCGCGATTAGGATTTAATCCCCTGAATACAATACCGAGAGATATTGTAGCAAAAAAAGTGGTATTTGATGAAGGCGATCATTATGATCCTAAAATCAAATCAAACACCCATTGCTATAGCACGCTACCATTACCATTTTGGAAAACAAAAGACCTTCCCTTGAAGGTTAGAAACGATCCTCTATTTGAGGATTTGACAGGAGCTACATTTGGTAATTTTACCGTGATGGGATTGCTCAAAGGGTTCAAATATGACAAATGGGTTCTTAGATGTTCATGCGGAGCCTATGAAGTTCGAAGGACAAAGACTCTTCGCAAGATAACCGGAAAGATTGATGAAACTCGATGTCAGAGCTGCTTGGATGGTGAGAGACTGAGGCATCGAGAATATTACAAAAAGCATGGTATTTATCCCTGGCAAAAGAAAAACAAATGATTATCGAACTTACGAATGAAGAAGCAGAATTTTTAGAAAGAATGGTAAAAAGAGCTGTAGTTTTCTCTGAAATGAGAGAAGATGCTTTTCAGAGATTAAAAGACTCAGATTACCAAAAAGCAAAAAGACTTTTAGATAAATTTATTATAGAGAGAATGAAAATAAAATGATTATGTTTTTAGCATTTATTGGTTTAGGATTTTTTGGAATGTTTATTCTGGCTCAGCTTGATCTTCTTCCTTGGTGAGTCTATTTTCGAGATTACTAATTAACAAACTCATTGGAATCCATTTTTCTTGAGAAGCGTTCTTCAAAATATTTAAAGTGATATTTTGATACCAAGGATCTGTAAGTAATTTTGTTGCAAATTTTCCGGCTACTTCACTACCTAAAATTAATCCTAGTGATTTAAAATTCAATGTTCCAACAGCTTTTCCCAATTCCCATAATTTCATTGAACCAAAAATTTGTTTTGCCTGATCTCCTGATATCTTTTTATCTAAATTCTTAATGTTTTTTCCGGTATCAGATATCAACTTTAGATTGGAAGCCTTGTCTTTACCTAAACCATTAACTAAAACTTCAAAATTCTTATTGTTTTCAAGAGATTTAGAAAGTTTAGTGAAATTTAATCCTTCTTCAGTGGAGGATTTTTTTATTAAATTAGAAACTTCTTCAGCTTTGAGATATTTCATCCATGACTTATTAGCTTCTTCAAGTTGATTTGCCAATTTTATTCCATCGCTGCCTTGTTTTTGAAGAGCCTTTTTGACAGAATCTTTAACCTTTGAAAAAACAAATTCTCTTTGTTTTGGATTATCCCATTGTCCAATCGCATTCAAACCTTTATAGAATTTTAAATAATAATCTCCTGTTGCAGGCGCCACTTTTTTAGCTTTGACTGAAGGGGTTCCAGGATGTGTAAGGGGCTTACCAAATTCATCTAAAATGTTAGATTTTGAAGGGGGAATAGCAGCCCTACCACCCTTAAATTTAGGTCTTGCTGATTCTATTGCTGTTTTTAAAAATGAAATAACAGACTTTTCTTGAGGAGTTTGAGCTAAAGTTTTTTCTAGTCCTTTGACCACCGTATTTAAATCGGAAGCAAAATCCGCAGTAATAGATACTGGTATAGTTTTTGCTGTTTTTTCTAAGTTATCAAATATTTCAGAAGAAATATTTTTAAATGCATCGGGCCCTTCAGTAGTAATACCTTTAAAAGAAGATTCTAAAATTTTATCAAAGTTTTTTTGAACATTTTGTTCAGCATTTAAAAAAGCTTTTTTTGAAGCTTCTGTTTGTTTAGAAACTTTTTTTAAGATGTTTTTTTCTTCCAGAGCATTTTTTGCTAACGTAATATCTTGTTGAGAAAATCCAGATTTAGTAAGATTTTCTATTGTTTTTTGAATTTCTTTACTTTTTGAAGTAATTGGCACATTGGTTTTAGGAGATGCTTTTACAGCAGCAATAATTTCAGCTGCAGCTTGCATCCACGGGGGAGCACCGAGTTCTTCCAACGTTTGACCGGCAAGCCCAGCTGCAATTGGCGAATTTATGCTTCCGCCTCCAAAGCTTAAGCTTGCTCCTCCAAATCTACCTATCCTTTTTGCATACCTACCGGCTGCCGTCTTTGGCTCTGAAACAAGACCTGTTTGCTTACCAAACTCCTCTACATCTTGAGATGATGGTAATCGTAGAAATGAGGATTCATCGGTATCGGATAATTGCTTTATGTCATTCAGGGATAATTTTTCCCCTTTGTTAACCTTTCCTAATATATCAGCTTCGCGATCATATTTAGCTTTATCCATAGGAAGCATTTCTTTGCCTTGTAGGCCAAGCAAATCAAAGATATCGCCGTAACTGCCAAGAGCCCCAATTCCTACGCCCTGGGCACCTTGCTGTGCGAAATCTGTAGCATAGTCACCGAATCCTAATTCTTCGTCTTTTTGGGGAGAATTGAAATATCCTAAGACTTCTTCAGGAGAATATCCAGCTTCTTGAGCCTTCATCATCTTTTGTTCAAATTCAGGGTCTTTAGCAGCAAGATGATCCATGATTTCTTGATCGGAATATCCAGCTTGTTTTGCCCTTTGATATTTCTCTTGATCGCTCATTGAAAAATCTCATCTAAGGACGGTCTTTCGTTTTTACTAGATTCCTGTTGAATCATTGATCTTGCGTGCATGTTGACTTGCTGCAATTGATTTTCTAGTTGATCTTTCAGTCTACGATAATTTTCCGTCGCATACTTTTTAATTAAAACCGGATCAGCTCCAGATCCATAATGCTCGACGGCAGCTTTGTAGGTCTCATCTTTTAGATACGCAATTCGATTTCCTAAAGCAAGTTGCTGAGCAATAAGGCGTCGACCTTCAGGGCTGTTGGCCAGCGTAGGAAAACCCTGCTTAAATTGATCTAAGTCAAAGTTTGTAACACGGCCGGGGAAAAAGTCTTTTGCTCGTCTTGCCATACGCGCAATTGTTTTTACATAATCTTGAGTTTCGGGCGTTGCTAAAGCCCTAACACGTAAATCACCAGTATCCCAATCAACATTCCATTTTTGGACGCCAGTTGGCAATGCACCAGGAATTTCATTTAATTCTTGCAAGTGCTTAACTTCGCGATATTCATCATCTAAAGCATTCAGACGGTCAACAGTTTCGTTATAAAGCGGAGTATTTGTTTTTTCACGGTATTCATTTTGCTTAACAATATCGGCTGGCGTCATGCCTTCAGGCTCCGGCAGATCGGGAAAGTCCAGGTTAAGAGCTCCTAAGTTTGTCCCAGGAATATCAATATTTGGTTTAACTTGCTCCCTGGTCTGGCCTTCTCCGCCAATCCCCTTACCGGATTTTGATCGTCTGATTAAATCATTGACATTCTTGATTACATCACTTTGACCACCTACAGGAGCATTTTCCATTTGATTTTGCCAGATTTTCGCCGTTTCTTCAGGGTATTTTGCCTTGATTAATGAATCATATACACTTTTTCCCGCTTCTCTTTTTTTTAACAGTTCCAAGACTTTTAACTGATTTTGAGGAGTAAGATGTTTAAGGTCTTTGGGCGAAACTTTTTCACCATTAACGACGCGACTAAGAACTTCTTGTTCCGCTTCATTCTTTTCCAGCTGTTCAATTTCCATGCGCTGTTTAAAGATTTCCTGGCCTTTTTCTCCATAGGGACTAAGTGCTTCTCTAATAGCTTCTAGCTTTTTAGATTGCGGAGCCCCTTCAAGAGCTTTGTCATGCATGACGCTTTCCAAGCTTCTATTAGCAAAGAAGGTGTTTAATCCATTGCCAATGCCTTGTCCTAAGCTCATGCCAAGCATATCTGATAATCTACCTTGAGGATTTCCTGTTTCAATGATTTGAACCATTAGGATATTCCTCCACCCTTAGGACTTTTAAAGAGGCTGTTGATACCAGAAGCTATGTTATTGCCTAATACTGAACTGACAGGATTCATAACACCTGAAAGAAGATTATTCAAAAACCCTCCATTGCCTTCTTGCTTATTATAGGCAAATGGTTGGTAATTAAGTCCAAGCTGAGAAAGATTTGAAAAGTTTCCAGATTGACGATTAGCAGATTGGTTTTGCAGATCAGTAAAGAGCTTAGCAAGATTTGCCTGTAGGCCGGCCGTAGCCCCGCCGATAGCTTGCCCAAAACCACTGGATGACAAAGCACCACCACCGGCATATCTTTCCGCAATCATAGGCAAAATTTGCTCTTCAAATTCCTGTAGATAAGGAGCAGAGAATTGATTGAAAGCTTCAGGGCCATTGCCAAGAATGTTTTGGTCAAATTGATTGGCTAAATCAAAACCTCCTCCTTCTTGGAGCATACCTTGAAGCCATTGAATAAGATCCTGACCGCCAAACTGCGTTTGTGCTTCTGTGCCGGTCGCAACTTTTTTTAACTTGTCTTTGCTTCCAAAGAGCCACTCGCTGAATTTTGGCATAATGCACCTAGTTTTTTAAATATTCTAAAACCCATACACACCAGGTCAGGGCGTTACCTGAATTGTTTTGTATAATTATAGTATTTGTCGAGTTGTTATATCTAACATAAATAGAAGGATCATTTAGAAAATAAGAGAGACCACTTGTATCTATAGCCCCTCCAAAGCCTTGAACAGGATAGAGATAGCCATTAATTTTTGTTGGCTGCGTTGAAGAGGAAAGCACTATGCTTGTGCTTCCTATAGGTATATTTCCACCATGCAAGGAAACCAAATCGGCGGTAATTCTATAGCCATTTCTGTTTTGTTGGGGATTGCCCAATTGAAACCACTGCTCAAAAGAAGCGTTTTCTTGTAGGAGAAAAAGACCACTTTCCTTTGTATTTACTGCATTTGCTACCCTACGAAGGTAAAGCAAAAGAATATTCTGAAAGTCCTTGTCGTCAGGATTGACATCTAAAGAAATTGGAAGCTGATTAGTGTTTAAAGAGCTGTCGCTAGAAAAAGTCATAGGTATCTATTTTTGTTAATTGATTAGACGCCCACCCTCTCTAAACCAAATGTTCATTGCATTGAGCTCCATGGGCGTTTGATGGGTAGCTAATTGATTCATTAAGTTATCATCATAGGTTAGCCCTATGCGCAGATATTGACCAAATTGTGTACTATAGAAACGGTACCAGGCATATTCCGAACCAGGAATATAGGTTTGTCCATTGACAGCTGATGTATTCCAAATGCCTCCAGAGGTATAGGTGCTAAATCCTGTTGAGTTCGTATTATCTAAAGTGAAGTTATTTGAATCAACCACTGTTATGGAATATATCGCCGCATTTAGCTGCGTCATACCCTTAACATTGCCAATATAGATTAATGTGCTAGTGATTAAACTATGATCGGGGCTTGTAATTTGACAAGGATTGGCCTTCGTAGCACCCGTGATAAAACCACAATTTTGTGAAGAATTGATAAGTTCTTGATTACTACTGATAAGATTTGCTTGCTCACCAAGATAAGAATTTACAAAAAGCTGTATTGTCGTCGCGGCAATGGCTGGAGAAGCAATATTTGCATCCATTTGGAAGTCAATATATGAAAGCTTGAATTGTTTACCTTGGCTCTGGAATGGGTTAAAGTCTTTTCCTCTAATATTCATCTTAGGAAATAATGTAACGCGGCCCCCTCCAATATAGGTGGAAGACGATGAAATGTTAACGGCATTATAATTTTGAGAGGCCTGATCCCAAATGCTTAATGTTACAACATTACGATCGGCAACTGCCGGGGTTCCTGTATTAGGAATGGAAACGCTATATATTACATTGTTCAGGCCGGGATCGGCACCATCCCATATAGTCCCTTGAATGTAAATGATCTCGCCATTTTCTAAGTTATGATTAGGAATTGTAATCTGCGTGGGATTTGTTGAAAAGTTCACGGCGGTTATTGCCATAGTGTTCGCATATAGAGTCAGTGCAGCTTGAGGAGTTTCAGCATCGGGATTTTGATAAATATTAATAAACCCTTGCTGCGTTCCCAAGGTTACATAGTCGACATATTGTTGGTCGTCAACATTATCCCAGCTGACATTGCTTTCCCAAAAAGTTGTTAAGCTATCCCATGTGATACCAAATTGAAATTGAGAGGTTCCAAAGCATGTAATGGTATCTCTAAATTTAGCCCAGGTATTATTGCGATAGTTGAAAACAAGAACGGTATTGGGATAGTTTTGTGTGGTAGAAGCACTGCTCGTGTCTACATAGTTCCAGTAAACAAGTTCCTTCTCAAAATCTCTAATGCCATGCACAAAGTTGGGAGCGCTATTTTGTATTTCAAAGCCAAAGACTTGCTCAGGAATTTGCTCGTCAAGACGAGTGACACCATTGGCGGCCGCTTGGATTATCCCTCTGTCGCTGACAGCCATCACTCCCTGATCGAATACAATAGCACTAAAAGGACTAATGGCGCCAAAATCTGAAGAAATTCGTTCGAAAATAAAAGGAAGGCCATACTCTCCAATGTAACGTAATTGCCAAGTAGAATACTCAAAAAATACTATTAAAGTATTTCTAAAAAAGGCTGCGCTGACAATTGCCTCGTTAGTAGGAGCATCAATAAAACCTCCACGACCAAAAATATCTTGACGCCACCCATTAGTCTGATCTGTCGGATCGCCAATTTGGCTAAAACGGCAGCGCGCAAAGAAATTATCAGCTCCCGTGTAGGTATCAGCTGTCGCTCCTTCCCAGGTATTCAAAGCAATAAGACGACCGTAATAAGGGATCAATATTAATGCCTGCCATAATGTCAGTGTATCTGTGACGAGAGGCTGTAAGTCTGTCCATGTCGAATTGTTGTAATACCTTATGGGATCATATGAGGATGCGGCAATGTCAATGTTATTATTTGTAACAAAGAAATATCTCAAATTCGGCGTTGAGCCTCGATAATTTGCTCCCCAGAAAAAATCTTTATCCGTTCCTGTCCAAGTAGTACCAGGAACTAATTCTGCAAATCCATTGACATATTGATAGGCGTATTTTGTATCAAAGAAGACGGTAGAATCTATGCCAAGGGTAACAACATCTCGTTTGATAATTCCCATGACGGGCAATGCCGGATAATATACAAAGCTTGCACTAACCGAGACACCGGCTCCAGCAGTATGCGTGAGTGTTATTTCACCAGTCATGTAATTTATGGTTCCATGATTGGTAAGAGGATTTGTCTGCGCAACTAAATTACCCTGACCATCATCTATAAAAATATTTGTACTTCCAGAAGTTGACGACCAAGTGCCTCCTGATGACCAAAGTCCCCAGCCATAAGAAGGAACGCCTAATTTAAAGCTTGTATTCGCTGGAATAACCTCAACGGTTCCAATTTCATCTCCCCACGTTGCATTTATTTCGTTTACACCCGAATTGGGGACTATGACGACTCCAGCTATTGTGACAATGGCTCCATTGTATAGGCCTGTTAAGGTATCAGAAAAAACCTCGCAGTCCGAAGCTATCGTATAGCCTTTAACACCTGGCGAAAAAGGCCCAGCAACAATATTTCCTGTATGTGTAACAGTATTAAAATATATCTGCACCGAACCTGCTTGTATTTCTGCATTAGGCTCTGGGGTAATTCCTGCAAGCGTATAAAGATTAAAAGTCCAAGGTGATGCGGAACTGTTACCCAGAGATTGGGCATTAAAAAAACGAGAAAGTCGCCCTATAGGAACTTCTCCATCTCGCTTTTTTACTCTATCTCTAAAAACATAAGCATTTTGTAATTCAGAAAAAGCTTCTTCAGATAAAAGAGCAGGCTTTTTGTCTTGGGTAAGACCACCACTGGGATAACCGCCAATTAATACCTGATGAAATCCAGTCATTTAATTACCTATAGCGAGCCAGTGATAAGCCCAGGTATGCCCGTCATTATTGATGATTTGAAAACCAGATGGCCCAAGTCCTGATGTGTTTACCCAATAGCTGTATGAACTGCCAGGACTGGAACTGCTATGTAATCTAGTCACCTGGACATTGAAAATATTGTTAGGAAATACAACATTCGGAGAAGAAGCGAGGTTAACAGTTGGGTTGCCATTAGTGGCAGAAATAGTGCCCCATTGGACTAAGATGCCGCCCATCCAGGCATAGCCGTTGCTAGTTGGCTGCGCTCCTGTCAGCTGATGGAGGCCCCCTGAACCGTTCAGAGAAAAAAGCTGAGTATGTCCATCAGGCGGAATCGCTGGTGTCGTTGTGCCATTAACAACAAGAGTGCCAGGAACACCTGAGAACACCTGATTATATCCTGAGACCGTTGAAACATCTGTTTGCGAAACTTGGTGTATAATCGTATGGTAACCAGCCGGTTGTGATCCTGGCTGTCCATTATTATTTATATGATCAACAGCAAGAGTGAGAAAGGTTCCATCGAGGTTATTTCGTATGGTAACTTTTGTTTGTCCTAAAGAAGAACCGTCCGGTGGATATCCGAGAGTAAATGTAGGAATAGACATTTTATTCTTCCTTTAACTGACGCAAACAGTTGGTATCGGTTGCACATTTTGGGGACTGCGCAACTTCTTCTTAGCTTTAGCGCTCATCTTGTCTTTTAAAGCAGAGAGAGGCTTCTTCAGTTTCTTTTCTTTATTCTTGATGACGACCATAGGACTATCCTGTTGTATGACGACCCACAAAAGGCCCTCCACCCATGGGAATGGCCTTATTTGGTAGCGATTTAACTTTCTTTTTCTTATCAATAATAGGTTTTTTAACTGGCTTACTCTTTCTCATAACCAGCTAAATCTAAAATTAATAAGGCAACATTTATTGCATTTTCTCTGGTCATTAAAATTTGTTTATATTCATCTTCAAAATTTGTATTTAGGCAAATAATTTCACCATCACTGAATTCGCAGATTTCAATAACAAAATCATTTCGTATTTCAACTTCTTCCATTAAATTGACCCAAAGTTAGTTAAGCCACCACCAGAGCCATAGTTTTCTGTCAGCTGATCGGTATATATTGTTTTTATGCGCTCCTGACCTATCTGTGCATAAGTTCTGGTTTCAATGATGTCGTAGCGCTCTTTCAGCATTTTATCGATAAATATGACGCCATCGGAATCTATTCTATTTTCAAAGATCTTCTTAGCCGCTCCGACAGCTAATATTTCCCACCATTCAGAAAGCTCTGGATTACCAGCCATGTCTGCAGCAAGTAGCGCTTGGATAGGTTGACGATAGCATGTCAACTCGATAGTGTAGCCGGCATCTGGCACAGGAATAAGGGTAAACTGATTCTGAAAAAACATGATCGCAAGAGGAATAGAAAACTGCTTGGGATTATATTGAATCTGTATTGGAGTGCCCGCAGGAATCGGAGAGGCAAAGGTTAATCCTACAATTTCTCCCGTCTGATAGTTAATTGTGGCGTTACCAGGAACGGTTGGAGTCGCTGAAGCATACTGACGATAGTACGTCCATCCATATTCTTGATTGCCATTATTGCTAGTCTGAAAAATCTGAATAAGATTTCCCTGACCATCATCTGTCACATTTTGAGTTTGACCAACACCATTAGTGCCAATAACATTGGCGGTAATTAGTATATTTTGAACTCTTCCTTGAGGAAAATAAAGGTTTCGCGCTGACTGTGGGCCAGGATCATTATTTACACTGGCAATAAGAGGAGATGCATTAGTAAATCCATTGTAAGGAGAAGAATACCAATCTCCCCCCGATGTATATGCCGTGTATGAAGTAGAATTGACGTTTAAATAGAAACTGTTTGCATCAATAACAGTGATGATATAAGTGTTTTCATTAACTTCAATCATGCCTCCAACGTTATTGATAATAACGCTTATCCCTGAAACAAGGCCATGATTGGGGGCTGTTATGACGGCATTTGTCGCCTGCGTAATATTGGTAATGAGGCCCGTCTGCGACCCTGTCGTCCCATCTCCTGAAGAGAAGTTTGTAAACTGCTGCCAGTTATAATTGGCCGCATAAAATTCCCACGGATTATGAAAAAACTTCAACTCCCTCTTAGCGCAATAGCAAGGCTGATCTACGGTGATATAAAGCTCGCTATTGAAGGGATAGACATCTTGGCCCACATTGGTGGTAAAGGTATATATATCCTTAAGCTTTAAAGACCTAAACTTTGCTGGCAGATCATAAGAATAGAAGCTATGCATCTGACGAACGATATATTCATCCGTTATCTGAAAAGCATTGCTAGAACCTGTCAGTTGCCTTGTCTTAGAGATAGAGTCTGCTAACGCAGGATATAATGGATAGGTAGGTACAAATGTCGTCATAATACCGGCTGGTTATCAAATGCATCTTCTAGAGTAACCGTCGTAGTCCCCTCAATGATCCCTGAACCTGCGGGGACGGCTACGCAGGGAATCTGAGGATCTTGAACATATATAAAAGGATAAAAATTCGTTGTGTCTACTGCTATTGTCACAGTCGTTGACGTTATGGATAATATTTTAGCTTTTTGGTTATTAAGCTGTATCATCCCATTTGGTGGAGGGATGCGAAAGCTTATCCATTCCGCCACAGTAAAATTATGATTACCGGAGAATGTAACAATAGCAGGAGCCGACTGAGTAATATTTGTTATATATTGCAAATTCGGAATAAAGTCCGACCCAAAAGGAGGCCCATAATTTGAATTATATGGGGCACTCACAATACCGCCGTAGGGGTAAATCTCACCCTTGAAACAGTTTCAAAGCTTCTAGGAGTCTTTTGGCCACTTTGAGGTAATTCCTGGGAATATCGTCTTATCTTCTTCTTGGTATTGTTTAAATGCTTAACAATGCCCATAGGTAGATCGCATACCTCACCATGGATCATTTTAATCATTTGAATAGGCTCTCCAGGATATTTACGATAGGCAAATTCTAGCCAGCCACCTTGAGCATCAAGAAACTCGAACATGCCAGTAATCAGCTTGTCGTCTTCCTTGCGCATCTTTTTGACAAGCTCATCCCTTTCAGCTTGTGGGAGTGTGTTTCTTTGCTTTTTGTTTAATTCTCTAACTTCCATTGCTTTTCCTTTAGTTAAAGGAGGAGGAGAATTTCCCCTCCTCCACATGATTATGCATTGGTGATTCCGTTAACGAAATCAGCCTTGAATGCAAACACTTGCATGTTGGCATTGGCAACACCTACCGCAGAGGTACCGATGTTCATGATGTATTGCGACTTGTTGTCGAATGCATCAGCAAGAACAGTCCCTGGAGGAGAAGCTGGAATTGTTGCACTTCCGTTAAGAGGTACAACGCCAGAACCTGCAGGCATACAAACCGCTGGAGATGCTCCACCGGCAAAAGCTGCCGATGTTGGGAACTGGAATGCTGTAAACCCTGTTGTGTCTACATCGATTGTGATCGAAGAAACAGTTGCAGAGTTTGTTACACTCAAGATCCTAGCTGCCCCCGCTGGGTTATTAGTAAATGGCCCGCTTCCCGATTTTCCTGTCAGGTTGCTCAATTGAGTCATGCCATAAGGAGTTGGGATTTGGAAATCGACTAATTCCCCAGGTTGGTATGGGTTTTGTCTGAAGAAGTAAACTACTGCTTGAGAAGCCTGGGTAATATAGGCAACTGGCAGTGTGTTTGGTAGGAACTGACCTGGATATACCTTTTGATAGTATCCAGTTGTTGCGTTGGCAACAGTCAGACCAGCACTTGCAGCTGAAGCGGCATACCCAAGGGTAATGCTTACACCAGCTGAAACGGCTGTAACCTGATAAAGGTTTGGGCCGCTGATTTGCTGACCACCAACGATATTAATTAAGCGAACAAAGTCGCCAACGTTAATACCTGTTGTCGTTCCTGTAGCAACGACAAATGTCGTTCCATTGACAGTAGTAACCGCAACCTTAGAAAAAGTCGGAGGGTTAGCCTGATCAATGAATGTAAAGCCACCGGATGTACCCTGAGAGGCATAAAGAGCAACTCCTGCTCCTGTAGAGCTAGGTTGACCCATGGCCAGGTAAGAGCCAGCCGCCATCGAGCTAAACCATTCGGCATAGACAGGATTTGCAGCTGTTGATTGCGCACCCCAGTTGGTAATATCTTTAACGAAAACCCAGTCAGGCTTTGCAGTCATAGGGATATTCTGAGCTACTGGTGTGGCAGCATTTGTATAAGTCCAAGACCCAATAAAAGAATATGGCAACATAATCGACCTCCTTAAATACCGCTTGAGCGTAAATTTTGAATCCAGAGGTCATTGGTGATACACTGCCCTTGGTAGAACGAGCATCCTGCCGTATGTCTTAGCATACATGGGTCGTTGTTATATCCTGGAGGCAGATAGATAAAGCGAGCTTTACCACCTGCTTGCCATACAACCTTGTAGGCTTCTTTTGCGGAAACGAAGCAATTAGCAATGTCATTTCCAAGCATAGAAGCATTTGGAGTGACAGACCCTTGCTCAGAAGCAAAGAAGCGCACGTTATT
>CAYZLU010000003.1:0-35371 GCA_964479285.1 uncultured Planctomycetales bacterium
ACATCAGCAGCAGCAGCAGCAGCAGCATAAGCAGCAACAGCAGCATCAGCAGCAACATCAGCAGCAGCAGCATAAGCAGCATAAGCAGCATAAGCAGCAACATCAGCAGCAGCAGCAGCAGCATAAGCATCAGCAGCAGCAGCATCAGCAGCAGCTCTAGCTGCTTCCCAATCTTTTAATTCAATTTTTTCGCCGTTTATTTTTCTGACATAAAGATCGATAACTCCCTGAATTGCCAACTTTCCTTTTTCAGATCCATATTTAATAACTCCATATTCTGGATCTCCGAGTAGCCAAATCATAAATTTTGGAAAAACCGTTTCAAGGTTAGATCCGGTATTAATGGCGTTTAAAAATCTCTCAGGCCAAGTTTTAGCCAAATCATTTGGAAGGGCCTCAAATATTCCATCTTCAAGTCTTGCTAAAACTATAGGTATACCAAGTAATGTTTCGTAATCAGCATGTTTACCAGAATGAATTGTGCAACCCACAGCACAGCCTTTGCCATCTTCCCAATACTTACCTTTAATTATTTCATCAGCTTCTCGATGCATAATCACTCGAGACAAATATCTTTCTTTTATTTTTGGGTCATCTAGAAATGCCTTCATTATTATTCCTTTTCAAATTTAACTGTACTGATAATACTTGGTTTAGCACGGTAAACATCCAAGTTAACATTTTTTAACTCCGGAATATTCTTAAATTGCACGGTCCCTTTGCGAAGAGCTCGTATAATACTTACCCCATTACATCTAACCCTTTTATTGTCTGGGTATTTGTTTAGAAGCTTTGTTTTAAGATCTTCAAACTGTGCATCTAGAAGCGTTATTTGCTCTTTGACTTTTTTGATTTCGTCGAACTCCGGGTCTTGGACGATGAGATAGTCTTTTTCTGTGAGTTCGGGTGCATTACCGTCTTTAATACGCTTTGCAAAACGCTTAACTTCTTCTGCAATACTTTCAAACTCTGAGTAGTCTGGGAGGATGTTTTGCATAACAGAATCTGTGCCGTTACTAGCAAAATAGATACATGAAGAAGCTCCAGACACAAGGAGTTGTGCTTGGACTTGAGCTCCATGATGAGCTGGGATATCTCCTCTTGATATTTCAGCAAGTTTCTCTTTACCAACATACTTCACCTCTAATATGTCGTTACTCTCTACACAAAAACCATCAAGGCTTGCCATAAGCTCAGGTAACTTGTCTGAGACTAGAACCATGGGCTTAAAATCACGCTTAAGCTCTCTATTCGCCCAATCACGGGCCATTCGCTCTATCTTATGACCCATATCAAATATGAACTGTTTCTCGCCAGGAGGAGGGTTTACGACCTTCATGAGCTTTTCTTCAAAAAGTTCTATTGGCGTCTGATATGGACTGAGGCCTAAGATCACTGGGACTTGAGAGGCTGTGATGTATTGGAATCTAGCTTCTAGCCATTCTTGAGAGCCTTGTTCTAGATCTAATATGGTGTAGCTCATTCTTCACCTGCTAATTGTTCCTCGACAAGTTCTTTGATCAACTCCAAATTATCCATTGCTTGTGTTTGAAGCCAATAGTCAGTGAAAATTAAAGACCAATCAATCGGCACGACTTCGCGGACGTGAATGGAGTTTGTCTTAGCTTGAGAGATATCACTGTGAACGTAGTAATGAGGCAATTCATCGACATCAATCCAAAACTCTCTCGGCTTAGTCATCTTCTAGCTCCAATCTGCCTTGGCATTCCCATTCACCCATAACATCGTGATAGATATTGGTGCATTTGAAATAGAATTTATTCTTATATTTTGCGTTTGATTCAACCCCACTAAGCCCCCAATGATCAAAGCACATACATTCTTCACACCTTTTATATTCAGTACTTGGGACTTTAATTGTATAGCCGTCATCTCCATGAACGATGTCTATTGTTTTCATTTATCACCACCACAAGCAGGAATGTCTTTTACAACCTCTTGTATGAACTGAGTGAGAATATCGTAATGTTTCATGGCATCGTGCTTTCTACAAAACCTTGCCACTTCATGAGCTAAGAAATCTCTCATTTCATTTCTAAACCGTTTCTCTATCTCAAGCCCTGTGTTGTCTAATCTTTGGACGAGCTCACTCATAGGGCCAACACACACAGCAATCTTTATAAGAGCTGTTACTTCACATCTATCGATAACTTCTTGGATTGTTTTTGCGGCCATACTTCACCTCAAATATAGAATAACATGTGTATACATGAATGTCTACCAGTAATAATAGTGTTTACAGCGGACACAGAACTTAGGCCAGTTTAAATAGAGATGGCTTGTGAGTTTATGGCCTATGAGATAGCAGAAGAATCTCATTCCTTCTTATCCTTTTTATAGTCTTTTGGGAGTATTCTTAAAAAAGGATTATTCTTCATATGATCTTTTAGCATTTCAAAATATCTAGTTTCATCGTCTTGGAACTGTTTATGACAATTAGCGCATGCGCCCGTATAGTCTTGATATTCGCCTTCCCCTATTTCTCTTTTGCAACCAAGACACCTTTTCATTTCCCACTATCCTTTATAGCCTTCTCTAAAGCCTTCACATAATCCTCTACAGCTTGTTTACTGAGCTTTCCACTTACAGCTCCTTTAATAATCTCCCATATCTCTTTACGTTCATCCTCACTGAAGATCTCAGGGAACTTCTCTTGAGAGTAGAAATCATATTTACCCATTAACTTTTGATCCTTTCAGGGTATAGGTCCCCCTACCCCCAATAAAAACATTAACTCCGTCACCTACAGAGTACATGCTCGCAGTCTCTTAAAGTGGACTCAAGTCGCATGCTAACATCCTGCATTGGATTGCAGGCCCCCCCATTTTGCCACAGCTACACGCTCTTAACGTGGGCCCTACGATTGTTTACGTAGCGTTCTCCGACCCCTACCGGTCTCAAAGGAATAAACTCATACTACAATGGGCTTTTGGCTACTTGCGATTGACAATGGATTTAACTAAGATTAACTTGGTTCCATTGTTTTGTCGCAGAAACAGTATTAAAGCCCGGAACCAAAAGAATCAAGCTCTTTATTCCGGGTTTTTTATTGGCGAGTGGCTGAAAAGACAGGCGCATGACTGTTAATCATGATCAAGTAGGGGCGGTACCTACCTCGCCAGCCAATTAGGACTTACCTTTAAGTAAACTCTATGCTGCAATATCTTTATGCTGGAAACTCTTCAAAAACTACCAACCATGTATCTTGCTGGCATTATAGTCATCTCTTTAGCCTTAATTAAAGCCCTCTCAGACGGTCTCCTTTGGGTGTTTAAAGAGTATTGGGCAAACAATAAGGAAGATGCCCAAAGACACTCTAATGCCCTCCAGGCAAACACTATGGCCATTATAAAACTACAGGTTCAAATAGAACAACTCACAGAGCTTCTAACGATCGTTCCAAAACTTAAGGCAGATGTTGACTGGGCGCATTTAAAGCTTAGAGAGTTGCAAAATGGTCAAAAATAAGAAAAAGAAGATTAAAAAGAAAAAAGATCTTAAAGATAAAAAACAATTTCCTGGAAAACATTTCTTTGGACCCGTGGATTGGGCAGCAGTCAATAAACTAAAAAAGCTCCTAAAAGAGAGTTAGGTGAATATCCTTGCGATCCAAAACACAAAATGAAGAAGACAATAAACAGGAACTAGAGCCCCTGATTCTAGATGGGATACATCAGATTCTTTATAAGGATGGAACTTCATATATTAGAGATTACCACAAAAACCCCTTAAGCGACAAAGAACAAAGTTTTCTAATTTACACGCTCTATGAAGAACTACAAGACCCAAAATTACCCGACGGTTTGTTATATTTATATGGGAAAATTTTGTTTTATGTCCGTGAAAAAATTGTTTACATGTAGAGTTTTTTCATAAATTATGTGAAAAAGAAGAATGTTTTACATAAAGGAGAAAAGACATGGCAAAAACTACACGCACAATTCAAGAAATAAATAACGAATATTTTCAAACCGCCGCAATGTTAGGTGATCTCGACTGGAAAGTAACAAAATTTGAAGGACGCGATCTAGGTACAGGTCAAATGGGCGATCTAAGACGAAAACTTAGAACAATCGATAATGAAATGGACGAATATCAAAAAGAAAAAGCTAAAGAAGATAAGAAAAACGCTGAGACTGCAAAAACTACTGGCGTACCTGGAATGAACGGTAAGGCAACTACCACAGAAACCACCCAGGCTCAAGCATGATTCAACCTACATTTGAAGTAGAAGAAACATACCTACCGGTCACTATGGAACAATTCGAGTCAATAACTAATGAGATAATCTTAGAACTCAATAAGCTTTCTTTACCTCATGCTATTGATGCGGAACATGCAGCTAAGCTTGTTATGGGTTCTTTCCATGGTATGCCAAAAGAAGTAGGATCTTTTAAAAAAACAGATCTTTTTAATCGCTGCGTTCGTATGCTCTCAAGTCAGATCACATACAACATCATTCAAGCCATTCAACTTAAAGAAGAAGCTGAACGGAAAAAAGAAAATCCTCAAACCTTGACCGCAGTACCTGATGAAGTAATTGAGCATTAAGTGTGGGCACTTCCGAATCGTTGAGAGCTGTGAAAGTTGTCAAAAAGTCCAAACACAATGGTATGAGAAAATCAAAAAAAGAGGTTTCCAAGACCTTGAGTCTAATGGATATATTAAGGGAACATTTAACACCTTCAATATTTTACAAGAATCCGGATCATTGCAAAGTGCGTGGCCAGAAACGAACTTTAAAAAAGAAGAAGAGCTCTTAAATCATCCAGATTTTATAGTTATTTGTAAAAGTGTTTTTAAGCATGGAAATAACAGAGTTAACCCAAAGCTTATGCTTAATATTTGGGAATCCCATTGTGAGGGACTATCGACTAGAGAAATAGGACTAAAGTTTGATTTGTTCCATGTGACTATATTTAGAGCAATAAGAAGATTAAAGGAGCTTATAAAAATCATGGATCTGGATCAGACAAAAGAAACAGTTGTGATAAGACTATTTGATTCAGTGAATGATTCTCCCTTCTTATTTGCTACCTGGAGAAAATCGCTCTGGTTTATGGACCATACAGAAAAAGATCCCATTGATCCTGCGTTTTTCAAACAAAAAACAAATCATATAAAAAATATCCTAGCCTTCTCAAAAGTTAATATCGCCTGTCTTAAGTCAGACCCAGATCAGATCGTGGGGTTTTCTGTCTTCTGTTATAAAAAAATAGAGTTTGTCTATGTTAAAATTAAGTATCGAAAACAAGGCGTTGCAACACTTCTTACAAAAGGATTTGTTACAATCGCAAAGCCCTTTACAAAAATAGCAGAGGCAATAGCCAAAGAGCATAATCTAATAGTCGAGGAGAATAGAGAAGATGGAACAAACAAAAGAGACGAAGTCAGCAAAGAAGCCTAAATCAGTTTTAGAAGAAAAATGGGACAAAGCTATACCTGTATATTATGCAAGGTTTCATCAACCCGTCCCTCCAGCAACAGATAAAGAGCCAGTCTCAGAATTTAAGCTCGACTCAACAAAAAACAAAAAATATCTTGTCGATGCCCTCAGGTGGTCATGGGGAGATGGACTTATCTTTAAAGCTTATGGAGAAATAGACTTTACTCCCGAAGCCAATATTCAATATGTAAGATTTACACTTGGCTAGGCCCCTTTTAGAAATAGATCGTGACGAAGTATTAAAACTCGCCCAACTAGGCTGTAAGACTGAGGAAATAGCGGATTTTATCGGTTGTTCAGTTGACACACTGGATCGACGTTTTGCGGATGAATTACATAAAGGTCGAGCTGACTTGAAAATGAGCCTCAGACGTATGCAGCTCAAATCGGCACAGGGCGGCAATGTTGTCATGATGATATGGCTTGGTAAACAACTCTTAGGTCAAATAGATAGGACTCAAGTAGATATTACAAAGGTACCAGACGAAGTATTTTTAGAAGAAGCTAAAAGGAGATACGAAATTGGAGCCAAGGAATCTGAGTCTCCTACACTCGCTATTGAATCAAAAGATCCAGCAGAGCAACCTAAAACTGAGCCAAGTTCTTAATGCAGGCTTTCCTGAACAACGTAAATTCATAGACGATCCAGCAAAACTCAAAGCCCTTCATTGTACACGCCGCGCAGCTAAGTCTTTCACGGCCGGTCTTTACATGGTTGAGACAGCCCTTAAGTATCCTGGCAGCAACTCTCTATTCATTGGCCTTACGAGACAATCGGCACTCGACATAATAGATAAGGACATCCTTCAGGTCATCAATCGGCGCTATAATCTAGACATGCAACTCAATAAAGCCTCACTCACTTATACCTTTCCAAATGGCTCAATCATTAGAATCTCAGGCGTGGACTCTTCAGAAGATGAAATGAATAAAGAACTAGGTAAGAAGTTTAAGCTAGTATGTATAGATGAAGGATCGTTATACACGATTAACACGAGGCATCTGATTTATGACATTCTGGGTCCGGCTATGGCCGACGAAGAAGGGACTACTTGTTTCTTCGGAACTAGCTCGAATATCACCCAGGGTCTATTTTTCGATATTACTAATGGCAAAGAGGCCGGATGGTCTTTACATAAATGGTCAGCACATCAAAATCCACACATCAATTGGCAAAAGCAATTAGACGAAATACAAAAGAATCGTCCTCTGTACATGGAAACCCCACAATTCAGGCAATGGTACTTAAACGAATGGGTTATCGAAACTGACAAACTAGTTTACAAATTCAATATTGAACGTAATATTTTCCGTGATTTACCTCACCCTCAATCGAAAGGATGGCAATATGTTTTATCATGTGATCTTGGCTGGGAGGACGATACTGCAATCGTATTGTCCGCGTATCATGAAAATGATCCAACGTTTTACGTCCTAAAAACCTTCGCCCAAAAACATATGACCTTCGATATGGTCGAGAAAAAGCTTTTAGAGTTTCTAAAAGATCCTAAATACCCAGTCAACTCAGTCATAATCGACGGTGCTAATAAACAAGGTGTTGAGACCATGACCATGCGCTCAAACATTCTGTTTGAATACGCCGATAAGCTAGGTAAATCAGATCATATCGAAATCATGAACGGTGATCTTATCCAAGGTAAGGTCAAAATCCATCAGGATGAACATGACCTAATAGACGAGATGATGGCTTTGGTCTGGAAGACGGCAGGCGATAAAATAGTCTATCCTAGAAAAGAACATCCTAGCCTTCCCAATCATAGATGTGATGCGCTATTATATGGTTGGTTCAACGGTTGGCACTTTCTATCTACTCCCGCCAAGAAAGCTGCAATCCCAGGCACTCAAGAGTATATCAAAGAACAAGAAGCCCTACATAAAGAAGCCATCATGGAGCGAATCAAGCGCGAACAAGCCCTAAAAGACGGTGGTGGTAATCAGATCACTTGGCAAAACGATAAATTCGGAGTAGCGCCTTGGCACCGCTGGGAGGATTAATGATTAGAACAGAAAAACAAAAAGCCTATGAGAAACAATGGAAAATAGACAATAAAGAAAAGCATAGAGCCAGCTGCAAAAGGTATGAACAGAAGCATAAAGAAAAAAGTAGACTTAAATGTGCCATACGTCGCGCTATGAAACGGCTTCGAACGCCAAAATGGCTTACTAGATCAGATAGAATCGAAATGAACTGGGCATATCGCACCGCAACCAACATCAGTAGAGAAGCCGGAATTAGATATGTTGTTGACCATATCATTCCCTTACAAGGCAAAAATATATCCGGCCTACATTGTCCTCAAAACCTTCAAATTATAACAAGAAGCATCAATAGTTCTAAAAGCAATAACTACTAATTCTGAAGCACTTCACTATAAGTGATGAGCAATCTTCCATTTCTAAAAAAGAAGGTCTGGCCTACTGAACGCAAAATGTCGGGCGTATCAAAGTATGGCTATTCCGAAGATGATGAGCTTATCGAACAATCATTAAATGAGCTAATCCACGCAATCGAAACCAAAGATCACAATCAGCTCTCGATGGCTCTTAAAGCTTTGATTGATTGCGTTATGAATAAAGAAAGTGAGAAGTCAGATGCCCCTGATTCACTCGAAGAAGCCAGCAGCATTTAGTAAAAATGTCTCAACTGAGATGCGTGCGGGGAAACCTCAAAAGCAGGCACTGGCAATAGCTTATTCCATTAAGAATAGAGCCCACAAAGCAGATGGCGGAATGTGTGAATGTAAAGGTGAAGGCTGTGCCAAATGTATGGATGAAGGTGGCAAAGTAGACAGTCCCGGATGGAAAGCTAAAGGATGGACTCACGATAAAGATTATAATGAAGGAGTTCACAAAGATGTAAGTGGCAAAGGAGAATCTTATACTGGCACATTAGTCAGAAAAGGATTTACCGATAGAGCGATAGACAGACAAAAAAGCCAAATGTCTCATAATGCCGCATCTCCAAGTCCTAAACTCAAAGGCTTAGCCGCTGGAGGCCCTGTTCTTCCAGGAGCTCAGTCAGCACAAGACTCTATGAGAAAGTCTTTTAACTTCAAAGATGGCGGAGAAGTTGATGGTGACTCAGAAATCCATGACATGCTAGGCAGCGAGATGATGGATGCCATTCATTCTAAAGATCACAAAAAACTTATGCAAGGTATTGAAGCAATGGTGCTTCATCACATGAGCAAAAAGGAAGATTAAAATGATCGATGGGAAATCTCTCTCTAAAATGATTCGCGAAAAGAAAAAACAAGGCATGCATTCAGATTACAAGCAAGACATGGATTATGCTGGTCAAGACGCTGTCGATCCAAACGTAGCATGGGATGAACAAAAGGCTTTGGAAGTAAATGAAGCTACTGGCGACATGGATCATGAGCCTGCATCGGCAAGTGAAATGGGTGAGAACGAATCAAGCCAAGATAAAGAGCAGCTTAAGAAATCTATGGCTCGTATCGCTAAATATATCGAAAGTCTCTAATGAATTTGCAGGAAACTCTTGCTCTCATTGAGATGCTCAAATCTAGTGGTGTGACTAAATTCAAATCAAGTGAACACGAAATAGAGCTTAGTCCAGTTCCACGTGGAACACAGCCTAAGGTGAACATCCCTGAAACTCCAGTCACTAAAGAAGCTGAAGTTGAGGCAACTGAGAAGCTTAAGAACCTAATCAACACAATTAAAATGAACCCTGAAGAACTTGCGAACGCTATGTTCCCTGATTGAGCCCTGTAATGGCATTCAAGGTCGAGCCAATTGAAGTTCTTAAAGTTAAAGATAAGGTCGTAGACGGTCGAGATAAGAAGACTACTGAAAAAGCCAATAACTATTATCAATGGTGGTTAGCCCAAGATGATAAAGAACTTATGGCTCAGCTTTTGTCGACTACTGCTTTTCTTAAAAACTTTCATTCAGCAAGAATTAGACAGGCTTCATTATATTCCAGGATTTTTTCCGGTAAGCCTCTTTATAATTATCTCGCTTCGACCTCCACGCTGGATAACTCACAGCAAATGCCGATGGGGCGCCCCACCGCAAACGTGGTTTATTCATGTGTTGACACAATAACAAGCATGATCACGCAAGATAACCCAATGCCAGTTTGGATCCCAGATGCTAGTAAATATCGAGAGAGATTGATTTCTGAACAAGTCAATAATTTCATTCAGGGTGAATTTTATAGGCTTAAGGCTTACAAAATAGGACCTAGAGCTTTCAGAGATTCAACAATCTTAGGCGATGGTTTTGTAAAGATAATAGAAAAAGATAAGCGCGTTGGTTATGAACGGACATTAGAAACAGAGCTTTTATCTGATTTTAATGATGCTTATTATGGAGCTCCACGTGGCCTTATTCATACAAAACTTTGTGATAGAGGCATTTTAGCTAATGAACTCCCTAAAGAAGCAGATAAGATCTATTCCGCACAAGCAGGCACAGTTGATTCTTCTCCTCAAAGCACAGATACGGTCTCTAGTCAGATTATAATAAGCGAAGGATGGCATCTTCCCTCTGGCGAGGCAGCCAAGGACGGCAGGCATTCTATTGTCTGTGCTGATGGCGTTTTGTTAGATGAAGTTTGGGAATATGATTATTTCCCGTTTGAAGATCTTCATTATAACGACAATATGGTTGGATTCTTTAGCCAAGGTCTAGCTGAAATTCTTTTTCCAACACAAATGGAAATCTATAAAATGCTAATTATTGCATCTCAGAGCATTGAGATGACAGGTGTTCCAAAGATTATTATCTCTGAACTCTCAAAAGTCTTAGAAACAGCGTTCAATAACAACATCTCCAGCATTATCAAAGTTAAAACAATGGCCGAGGCTCCTCAGTTTATTAACGCAACAAGTAATAATGCTGAGATCTACGAATACATAAAATGGCTTATTGAAAACGCTTATCAAATATCTGGCATTTCAAATCTTTCAGCATCTGGGTCAAAGCCTGCTGGATTAAATAGTGGTGAAGCACAACGCGAATACATGAATATCCAAAGCACAAGATTTTCAGCCATGCAAAAACGCTATCAAGACTTCTATCCTGGACTGGCGTCTAAAACATTGGATAAGGCAAAAGAACTTCATGACAAATATGGATCCTATAAAACAACTTATGTTGGTAAAGATGGTACGACAGAAGTTGATTTTAAAAGATTAGATCTTCTTAAGAATACCAATGTCATTCGTTGCTATGAAGAATCATCTTTACCTAAAGATCCTGTTGGCAGGCAATCAAAGCTTTCAGAAATGCTTGCAGCCGGAGAAATATCTAACCAAGAGTTTAGGCGACTATCGAGACTCCCAGATCTTGAACAATCAGATCAATTAGCAGTCGCGTTAGAAGAACGTATTTTACATGACTTGGACCAAATCGTTGAAGAGGGTAAAAAAGGCTATAGCCCACCGGATCAATACATTTTAGATCCGACAGACCTTGCTACAACTCTAACAGTTCAGACTTACAATAAATATGCAGTGACTGATTTAGAAGAAGAAAAGCTTCAACTCATTGAGCAATATTTCACAGAGATTCAGATCCTTAAATCAAAGGCTAATCCGCCCCCAGTTCAGCCAGCGCAAGCTCCCCAAGGACAAGGTCCTGCAGTAGCTCCGCCAGCACAGAGTATTGCTCCGACATCAAACGCACAAGTTTAAGAAGATTAATTAACAAGGAGAAAAATTATGGGTTTCACAACAGAAAGTATGCCTGCCCCACCAACCGCAAGAATGCTCGAAGAACCAGCACAATTTGATCTGCCAGTTAAAGAGTTCCTGGGCTATGACCCAAAGGGAACAACAAGCGTTACGGGCTCACCTTTAGTTCAGAAAACAAAGACAGAAACTTCTGAACCGGCAATTGCCCAAGGACCAGAAGTACCAGAAACTCCCGCTGAAGAAGTAACCCTTTCATCTAAAGTATCGGCCATAGCAAGGCGTGATCAAGCTCAACGTCAAAGAGAGAAACAAATCGCAGAAAAAGAAAGAACATTTGCTGAGAAAATGGCAGATGCCGAGAAATATCGAAAGCTTACAGAAAAATTAGCTGCCAAAGATTATTCAGCTGTCGATGAGCTTGGGATTAATTACGAAGAAATTGTGAAACATGAGCTCAATAAAGAAGCCTCAAAAAATCCTGAAGAGGAAAGAGTGAGGCAACTAGAAGAAAAGCTTACGGCCATCGAAAAGGCCAGAGAAGAAGATGCAGTCAAGGAGTATCAGGTCAATCAGACCTTATGGAAAGAAGCCATTGATAAAGCCATTAATGAGAATGATGAATTTGCATCTCTTCGAGTTTTTGGTGCTTCAAAAGTTGTTCAAGATCATATCAATGAATCATTTGAAGAAGACGGCATTGAACTGACTGTTGAACAAGCGGCTAAAGAAATAGAAGAAGCCTTGTATCAAAAGAAGCAGGAAGATTATGAAAAATTTCTGCAAGTACAAGAGTTAAAGAATAAGGGGAAAGCTCCGGAGACTAAAGTGTTAGGGGCTCCGAAGACTCAAATCAAAACTCTAACACAAAACATGACAACTTCGCCTAGGGCGCAAGTGTCCAAGCCGTTTCACTTGATGTCTGAGTCTGAGCAAATTGCTGAGGCTATAAGACGGGTGCAAGCCGCTAAACTGCAAAGGTAAATAAATGGGAACTCCAGCAAATCCAGCAATCGCGTATTCTAACAGCCAGGATAATCTTCAGGTCCTGAAACAATTATACTCTGATGATGCATGGGTCATGAAGGATCTGGTTTTTAATAAAAACCGATTCCTAAGCATGGTCGATAAAGATGAAACTGAAATGGGCTTAGGCGGATTGAATTTCCCTATTCCCGTGTTGTATGACGTCGGTGGTGGTGGTAGTGCAAACCTTGGTACGGCTCAAACCTATCAAACTGCACCTGCAACTGCTTCCTTCCTATTGACCACGGTCAATGTTTACAGAGTTGGTTCTATCCAGAATCAATTCTTGCGCGCATCGGCACAAAATATTGGTGCTTTCATGCCTGCAGCCAAGATGAACGTGAAATCACTTTACATGGGAGCTGCAAATGACATCGCTTTCCAAATGTTTAGTGACGGCTCTGGTACTCGTGGTTCTTACGGGGCTAACGGTGGATCCGGTAGCATCGTGTCTGGCGTTATCACTCTTGATAATCTAGGTCAAGTTTATCAATTCTCGGTAAACATGGCTTTAAATAGCTTTTCTATTGCTGGTCAAACAGCAACTCAAAGCACGGGCGCTGCAATTGGTTATGTAATCGCCATTGATACAGGACTTGGAACTATTACAGTAAGCCCTACTCAACAAGGTGCTGCTGGAACTCCAAGTGGATGGTCAACTGCATTCCCATATTTGGGACGCGCTGGTGACACTCTCTTCTCAACAAACGGTTTGAATTCTGCCAACATGCTTTGTATCGCAGGTCTAGGCGCTTGGATTCCTCTCGTGGCTCCCGGCCCGTCGGATTCATTTTTTACACAGAACAGATCTGTGTCAGTTACAAAATTAGCCGGTTTGAGATTTTCTGGAAGTTCAGAAAGTATTCAAGATTGTCTAATTGATGCTACGAATCAGCTTGCAGCTCAAAGCTCAGAAGCTGGAGATCCTGATGTTATCTTTATCAATCCTGTTTCTTACCAAACGTTGGTGAAAAACTTGACTGGTCAAGGTCAATATCAAATGATCAAGGCTAAAGTTAATGAAGAAGTTGAAATCAGCTTTAAAGCTTTGGTTCTACCCACAGCAAACGGTGAGATTTCAATCATTCAAGATCGTAATGAAAGCAGTCAAATCGCTCATATCTTGACGATGAAAACTTGGAAACTCAGAAGCTTGGGAAAAATTCCTCAGTTCCTGACCTTCCCTGGATTCTATGACATGTTGGGATTTCCTATCCCTGGCCAAGATGCTGTAGAAATCAGAGTCGGAGGATATCTTAACTTGTCGTGTAACGCGCCAGGTGCAAATGCCGTTGTAAGCTTGCCTCAATAATTTATCTTACTGCCTCTTCAGTAGGATACGGACCCTCCCTTAAAAAAGGAGGGTTTTGTTTTTTGTGAAACATTTATTCATATATGTAGGACCACCTACGCGCTGACTAGACTAGTTTCCCTGACACTCTATGCAGCTTAAACTTTCGGGGATAGAGGTCCTATATCATGGCTGGCGCGCTTGGTAATAACGGCGGACGAATGTACTCGTTCGCAGCTCAACCTGTTCTTATCGATTGTAATTTCGTTGTAGATGCTGCAAATGGAAACGGATATGGCGTTAGGTCTTTAAAGGGCCAGGGCGTTCAAGAAGTTTTCATGCATACAACCGCCTCATTGACTGGAACCGTAGCATCTGGTTCTTTTAACATCACTTCAATTTCTGGTGGAACATCAAGTCTTCTTCCTGGAATGCCCGTTCAAGGAACTGGTATCCCAGCAGGCACTACTATCGTCGCAGTGCTTTCAACAAGTTCAGTCCAAATGAGTGCTGCAGCAACCGGCAATCATTCTAGCGAATCAATCACATATCAAGCTCCTGGAAGCCCAAATCCTGCAGTTGGTTATGCCTGGGTAAAATTAGCAAATAATTACAACAGATATCTTGGCGGATTTTCAGGATTTTCCTCACCAACGACTGGCGGAACAATCGCTATCGATGCTAGTGATGCCGCTTTAACGATCGGTAATAGTTATATTATCGCATCAGTTGGAGTTGGTCCTGCAGGACAAGCAACAATTGCTCCTGTGGCAGACGTTTCTGGCAATCTTGCTGGAACATACTTTATGCTTTATGATTCTTACGGAAATGCTTTCTGCATTTGGTTTAGTGTGTCGGGTCTTGGTTCACAGCCAAATCTTGGATTGCCAGCTGCTTTTGGCCAAAGAGGTCTTCATTATGTTCAGCAGAGCATTGTAACAAATGATACGGCTGCAACAATCGGGGCAGATCTTGTCATTACTATTCAAAATCTTGCTTCTGGAATAAATGGATTAAACAGCTTTACAGCTTCTGGGACTACAACTGTAACGGTTGTTTCTACTGCAACTAAACCTCTTGCTGGAATACCACAAGATGGGAATCAATTAATCGCCGCAAGCAATTCTCAACCAGTTCCAATTTATTTTACGATTAGCTCTGGTTCCGCAACTGCAGGATCTATCTGGACTGATGGTTTTGGCAATCTTTACACTGTATCAGCCACCATTTCTAGCCAAACCCTATTAAAGACCACTGGTGTTCAAGCTCCTGGAGCTGCTGCCGGCGTTTTGACTTTTGTATCTGGATCTGGAAGCACAACGGCCCTTAATTATTCAGCTGCTGTAGCGGGTCTTGCCACTGGATTTGCTTTCGCCCTAACTGTTAGCGATACAAATGATCAAGATTGGCATGCTGTTGGCGTTCCTTTCGGTGTAACTCCGGCAGTAGGAGTTAGCTTTGTAGCAAAAGCTACTGGAGCTGGAGCAAGCACTGGTCTTGTTATAGCGGATGGAGTTTCAGGAATTGTAACTTCAGAGGTTGTAGGTAATCCAAATCTTTCAATTGCTCCACATGTATCGGGACCAACTGCAAATGTCGGGGGCTGGATCTTAGTCAAATTTTTAGGTGCGACCGATTCTTCTACAACGACATTGATTCCAAAAGCCCCCGCTAGCGGATCAACTGCCGGAATGTGCTTTTATGTAGACGAAAGATTGTCTCCTTCTAACATCAACGGACGCTTTGGTTGATTAAGAAAGAGATAATTAAAGACTAAACTTTTTAAGGAATAAAATATGGCCGTTGTTCAGAATATTATTTTACAAACTGGAAACGGCCAAAATTTCCTTACTTGGAATTTAATAATTGGGATACCAAATTATACTGTTCAGCGTAGTATTGATGGAATTAATTGGACTACCGTTGCATCTCCTACAACTAATAATTATCTAGATGCCAACGTTGCAATAGGAACAAATTATTCCTACCAAGTAAGTTCCGGGACAGGCTTTAGTCCTTCTCAGCCAAATTCAATCACTCCATGCGCTCCAGGGCAAATAAATCTAGGCTATCTTCGTTATCAGGCAAAACTTAGAGCTGATATGCTTAAGTCGAAGTTTGTCACAGACGATGAATGGAATATTGAGATTAATCAATCTGCCGCTGAGTTATACGGGCTACTCGTTTCTAAGTATGGTGAAGATTATTTTCTAGCTCCTTTACAGGTTTTCTCAACTGCAGGTCAGCAATTCTATCCGTTGCCTGATGGGACTAACTTTTTAAATACTAATGGAATTCCAGATCCAAATGGTACTCCAGCGCCTGCGTGTTATAAGGTCCATAAATTTGAAGTCAATTCCTTTGGCGCGAATGTCACAAATGTCCAAGGTTGGATACCGATGAATAGATGTAATTCGGCAGATCTTGATAAATACAATTTATTCTTAGGCGCAGCATCAAATAATGTATCCGGTCAATATTGTCAGTTCCAATATAGGGAAATGGGAACCAACGTCTGTATAATCCCAGTCAATAGTGGCCAATACATGCGTATTTGGTACGTTCCTATTGCAAAACAACTTTTACAAGACACAGATATGCTTCCTTATAGTTATTCAGGATGGCATGAATATGTCGTTCTTGATGCTGCTGCAAAATCGCTAGCTAAAAAACAATTCATGGATCAAGCGCAAGAACTTTTAAACCGTAAAGATTCCATGATGATTCGTATTGAGACAGAAGCTGCAAATCGTGACGTTGGACAGCCTAATACTGCTACAAATTCTAGAGCTATGCTGGGAGATCCTAATTTCGGAGGAGGCATGTATGGCAGGGCTTGGGGCAATGGCGGAGGGTGGGGCTATTAATGCCACTCAATTTATTCAAAACTCCAGATCAGACCTTGATGCTTATGCAAAAGCAATGGACTTCGGAATTAAATCCTTTACTTGCAGTTTCTTTAACTCAAGGAAGTTTGCTGCCTAACGTGAATCTCATAAAAGGGTCTAATACATTTGATCATTATTTGGGTCGACAAGTGATGGGTTGGTTTATTATAGATCAAAACTCTCAAGCTTCTATTTACAGAAGCGCTCCATTAAATTCTCAGACATTAACCTTAACTAGCGATGCGGTGACAACCATTTCGCTTTGGATATTCTAAATGAGTGATACAACAATTTCTCCAAATATGAGCTTAATACTTCCCACGCCTGGTCAAGAGCCTGGACCTCAATATGCTGCAGATCAGAATCAGGATTTGCTCATTTTAGATGGACATAATCACTCACCTGGATCTGGGGTTGCAATAACACCTGCAGGGATGGATATCTCGACAAATCTAAACTTTCAAAACAACAGCCCTTATAATGTTTACTCCGTTGTTTTCAGTATGCCAGCGCCTACATCAAGTCTCACGACTCTATATACGAATACTCAAAGCGGAGGAGGGTTAGTTGATCTGTTTTTTAATGATGGTGCTGGGAATGTCATAGCTCTAACAAAAGCAGGAACGGTAAATGCAACAATAGCATCTCTGCCTGGCGAAAGTTATGCAGGAGGAACATTCACATGGAAACAAGGCGCTGGATCTACCACCCCTGCAAACTTTGACATTGGATCCATTACAATTAGACCAAACACTCCAGCAACTACAAATGGGGTAGTTCTAGGGCCTCCGTCATCTATTTCTTCTCTATATAACGTTCAGTTACCGATCGTTCCTTCTGTAACAAGCATTATGCAACTTGATCCTTCTGGAAACATGCTGGCAACACTCGGGGTTGATAATTCAACCATCGTTATTTCATCAAATACATTAGTTGTTCCTGCGGTTCTTCCAAATAGTGCTGCAATTACAGAAAGTATGCTTGCGCCAAGAGCCACTGGACAAACCGTGGGCATTGGAGGAGTTGCAGTAAGTCCTTCTACCGGGACATATAACTCAACAAATACAAGCTCGGCTCCGTCGGCCACTCAGGTAACAACATCCTTAGTGACTCTAACAACTACAGGTCGACCAGTCATGTTGATGTTGCAACCGACAACGGGCAATAACCAATCATATGTCGCAAAACTTTTAAGTACTGGCGGAGCATTTGGGTCTTTGTACTTTCTTATTTATGACGGAGTAGCTACCACCACTATCCAATCAGTACTATTTGGCCAACCAACAAATGGTGATTTATATTATCCGCCAAGTTTTTTCTCGTGTTTAGATAACCCACGCGCTGCAGGAACATACACCTATAGTTTTGGCGCATCTGTTTCGGTTAATGGGGAAGTAGAATTTCTTAATGTCCAGCTTGTAGCATATGAGATCTAAATGGCCGGAATAATCCCTCAACCAGTTACAATTAATTTTTCTCAAGGTGTAAATCTTAAGACAGATCCTTGGCAAATTCAAATGGGGCAATTTCTAGCTCTTGAAAACAGTATTTTTACTACACAAGACCAGCTAAGAAAAAGAAATGGCTATGGTCTTCTAACTACTATTCCTGGAGCTGCGACAGTAACTACTTATCTAGGAAATCTAATAGCTCTAGGAGAACAACTAACTATTTTCTCTGAAGATACTGATAAATTTATAAACACAGGCGCTATTCAGCCAATGAGCTTAAGTGTTTTACCAATGGTCCGGTCTGCAACTTCCCAAACAACAGTTGATGCCGTAATTGCTCCAAATGGTTTGGCACTAGAAATATGGATGGATTCAAATGGTAATTCTTATTATCAAATAAATGATTCAGCCACAGGCGGCACAATAATTCCTGCTGTTTCTATAACTTCAGTTGTAGATGTCGGCGCTACCATGCCAAGGGTTTTTGTTTTAGGTAATTATTTTATTATTACATGGCTTGCTACGGTATCTTCTAATTCAGCGATAAGATACATGGCAATTCCATATGCTAATCCTACATCTCCCTTTGCTCCGGTGACAATTTCTACTGCTATAACAAGCATAACTGCGGCATACGATGCTTTAAGTGTAAACGTGAACGCTGGAGTTTTATACATAGCTTGGGAAGATGCCGGCGCTATTAAAATAACTCAGATAAGCAATTCTCTTTTACAAGGATCTACAGTCTCTCAAACTTCTTCTCCAGCAACATTGATATCTCTTTCTTGGGACGCAGTTAATAGCCAATTATGGGTGTCTTATTATAATTCAGGAACCATACACACAGCAGCTTATTCATCAAGCATAGCTCCATTATTAGCAGCAACTCTTGTAAGCTCTGTGACTTTAAATAATGGGCTAACATCTACTGCAAATGCAGGAATCGTTACAGTATTTTATGAAGTAAGTAATTTCTATGGATTTGATGCAACACTTAGGACTGATTATTTATCATCGAATACCTGCACAATTGGTGGGGTAGCTGGTACTCCTGTCATTGTTTTGCGAGGAGTAGGACTTTCAAGCAAGGCTGTTTTTTCAAACGATCAAAGCTACATGCTTATCTGCTACAGCTCAGCCTATCAACCAACATATTTTTTGATCTCTGGAAACGGAAAGATTATTGGAAAGTTGGCTTATTCCAATGGCGGCGGATACATAATAAATCAAATACTGCCACAGATAAATGTGTCGATTTCAAACGGTGAAACTGTATTTCAAGTTGGATATTTGTTTAAAGACTTTCTGGCAAGTATCGCAAATCCAATAGGACCTGTTGGGTCAAATGTTGGAACAAATAAAGCTTTAGGCGCTGCAGCTCCGCCTGTTTATAGCACTACTGGAATAAATATAGCCACATGGACTTTTGGAGCAAAAGTGCCGAGTGCTGAAACCGGATCAATCCTTCATATGGGTATGGGATATCCTGTAATGTTTGATGGCGTAAAGCCGGTGGAACATCAATTTCATGTTTGGCCAGACGCAATGGAAGTTTCATCGACAAATACTGGCGGCGGATTATTTGCCCAACAATATTACTGGCAAGGTATTTATAACTGGACTGATGCGCAAGGCAATCCTCAATATAGCGCTCCGAGCATACCGGTAGGACAAGTCATAAAAACAGGGCCAGGACTTACAACTACTGCCGCATTTTCAGCTGGCAGCACTACTATAACAGTTATTTCGGCTACAGGATTATTTGTAGGGCAAATAATAGAAGATATCTCAGTAGCTCCTCCTACGACAACCTCGGCATTCGCGGCAGGAGTCACTTTTATAAACGTAGCATCTGTGGCTGGATTTTCGATTGGAATGATACTTGTAGACTCAACTCTTCCTGTAGCATTCCAGGCGAATACAACAATCATAAAAATAGATCCTGTTAATTTAATTTTTGAATTAAGTCAGCCTACAGCATTTGCTTCAAGCTCCACTGACACTATTACAACTCCAAATTTCGGAGGGCTTCAGGCCAATACAAAAATAACTTCAATTAATGGGCTTACATTAACAATAAATCTGCCTACTTTGACCACGTCTACTGCAGATACAATACAAACGGTAGATCAAGGAAGCGCTACCATTTATTTTCCAACATTAAGACTCACAGATAAAACTGTAAATAAGGTGAGATTAAATCTTTATAGATGGTCTGCTCTCAATCAAAACTTCTATGAAGTGACTTCAGTTTCAAGTCCTGTTTTAAATGATCCAACTGTTGATTACATAACGATTATTGATAATGCAAATGATCTCTCAATAGTTGGAAATAGTTTGATCTATACAACCGGCGGGACAGTAGAAGATGTGGCAGCGCCTTCTTTTTCAGTTTGTTCAATGTTTGATGATAGACTTTGGGTATTGGATGCTGAAGATGGGACTATTTGGTATTCAAAACAAGTTTTGCCTGGCACTGGCGTTGAATTTAGCGATCTTTTCACTTATTATGTCGCTCCAACTCAGGGAGCTCAAGGTTCTACGGGATTACCTACAGCGCTTAGTCCTATGGACACGGAATTTGTAATCTTTAAAAAAGAAGCAATATTTTTTTTGACAGGCTCTGGCCCTGATAATACTGGAGCGGGGTCTACTTATTCTCAACCAATTTATATTAGCTCCACTGTAGGATGCACTAATCCCAATAGCATAATTCAAACTGATGAAGGATTGATGTTTCAATCCGATAAAGGCATTTGGCTTTTAAGTAGAGGATTGCAGCCTATGTATATTGGCCAAGCTGTAGAACGACTTGTCATAGGGAATATTGTTACCGCCGCCAATGTTATACCAGGAACAACCCAAGTCAGATTTATCATGAATACAGGAATCACATTGATGTATGACTATCTCTATAAGCAGTGGGGATGGTTTACAAATACTCCGGGAGTTTCAGCAACCCTTTATCAAAATCTTCATACTTACTTAGATCAATACGACAGAATTGTTCAAGAAACCCCTGGAGTATATCTAGATATTTCAGAGCCCATAAATATGTATGCTTTATCTGGATGGATTCAGCTTCAGGGATTATCTGGGTATCAAAGACTTTTAGAATTACAACTCTTAGGATCTTATATTACACCCCATACTTTGAATGTTGAGTTTGGATATGACTATGGTCCTATAAGTGAGCAGGCAGAAATTCAACCCATTAATGGCACTGGAAATTATGGATCTGATGCGTTGTTTGGACAGACTTCTCCGTACGGTGGTCCAGGAAGTTTAGAACAATGGAGAGTCCAAAACGCACATCAGCAGTGCCAAGCATTTCAAATTTCTATTCAAGAAGTGTACGATGAAAGTCATGGAGTACCAGCAGGAGCGGGATTGACTCTGTCTGCTTTCACAGCAATAGTTGGAGTAACTAAAGGGTATAGACCTGTTAAGGCCGCTAACACGGTGGGGACAAATTAATGAATATCAAGAAATTCAATGAACGAATGGGCCGTCCTAAGTTTTCTAAAGGTGGCTATATCAAAAAACTTGGTAATAGACATTATTTTGATGCCGGCGGAATAGCCCAAAATGCAACAATTCCTGGAGTCGTAAGTGGAAATTCAACAAACACCACGACAAATGGGATTGGCGGAATTGCACAAGCTTTAGGTCTTAATGCGGCAAGCGCAAATATCAATCAAGGAACAAATGCCGCACAACTTAATAACGCTTATGGCAATGTAAACAATGCTCTTAATGCTCAAGTCGGTTTAACAAATACTTTAACTCCGCAAGCTCAAACTGCAGCTCAAAATCAAAATGCTGTAGCACAACAAGAATTAGCCATGACTCAAGGTCAAGGACCTAATCCAGCCCAAACACAACTTGCTCAAAGCACTGGTCAAAATGTTAATCAAGAATCTGCTCTTTTAGCAGGACAACGTGGATCAAATGCAAATGTTGGTTTAGCTGGAAGAAATATTGCTCAAACCGGTGCTCAAACTCAACAAACAGCTGCAGGACAAGCGGCTACATTAGAAGCTCAACAACAAATCGCAGCGCAGAATAATTTAACAAATTTATCTAACCAACAAGTAAATCAAGCTCAAGGCGCTACAACTGCTCTAAATCAAGGTCAACAAAATGAGCAAAATATTCTTCAGAATGCGAACACTAGTGGCAATAATGCTGCAGTAAGTATGCAAGGAAATATCAATAATAATAATGCTGCAGCCAATTCGTCTCTTATGGGTGGTTTGACTTCAGGATTAGGAGCTGTTGCAGGCCTTCTTAATAAAGGAGGAGATGTTCATCCTGTTCATGGAAAACAAAAATTAGAATTTATTCATAAAATGGCCAAGATGGGTATGGAACACTATGATGGCGGGGGATATACATCAAGTGAACCATCGTCTGGTCCTACGATCGCAGCGCCTGCTCCGTCCTCCAGCGGAAGCAGCGGGGGTGGAGGGAGTGGCGGAGGGGGCCTTGGCCTTTTAGCTTTACTAGCAGATGGCGGAAAGGTAGCCACTCCTTCCCCTTCTCCAAGTCATCCAGGCATTTCTCTTGGAGCACCCGCTGCGAGTGCATCTGATGTCACTCCTGCGAATATGTCTCAATCACAAATGCAAAATGTAATGTCTGGATTTAAGCAGATGAAAGCAGATGGGGGAACAATTTCTGCTAATCCATTGCTTGCGGGAATAACAAATTCTCCTCAAAGTTTGGCTAATCAAGGTGGATATTCATCTTCTGAAGCCTCAAGTGGTCCAGGAAGTCTCGGCGGTCCATCTGGAGCGGGTGCTGATCTAGGAAAAAGCGCTTCTCAGGGATTTGCAGCAACTCATAAAGCTCCTGGTGATCCAATGGCTGGATCTAGCAATGATATAGCAGATTCTTCTGGTGTTGCTGGAGGAGCCCAGTGGGCTGGCGTTGATTCATCTGCGGCTCCTAGCTCTGTATTCGATACAGGAGCTGCTGGCCAAGTTGGTCCTTCACAAATGAACGTGGCAAAAGGTGGAGAAATTTGGTCTCTTCATCCTTCTCAACACGCCGCTTACTCAGCTAATCATTTCGCTAGATATTTTGCAAAAGGTGGAGAAGCTAAAGAAGTTAAAGCTATGGTTTCTCCTGGGGAAAGATATTGGAACCCTGAAGAAGTTGAACAAATTAAGCATGGTGCAGACCCAATGAAACTAGGGAAAATATTTCCTGGTAAAGCTAAAGTCCCAGGAAAAGATACTTTGAAAAATGATACAGTTCCTGAAACTTTGCAAGAGGGTGGTATAGTAAATCCTCTGCATGTTGAGAAAACAAAAAATCCTGATAAAGCCAGACTCTTTATTTTAAAATCGCTTAAAGCAACCGGTAAACATCTCAAACGACCTGCGGGGATGAAATAAATGATGGACCTAAAAGGTTGGCAAAAAATAGGTGAAGACAAAAAAACCACTACAATGAAAAATGAAAAAGGCCATCTTATGACCTTGGTTCATAAAAGTCTTCCTGCGATTCAGAAAGAAGCATTAAAACGTTTACCTCTTTATGATGGGGGAGAAGTTAAGGGTGTTCATAAAAGTTATTTTGATGAGCCTGAAACTAAAAAACAAATGGGTGAATCTAAAGCTGGTGATAAAGTTCGAAGCATGGATATTAATAAATCTTCTAAAAATGAAGCTAAAGAAGAACATCATAAAGTTTTAGGCGAAATGAAGTCCATGCCAAACCCAAAATTAAAGGGATTAGCTAAAGGTGGAATGGCTTATTATGATGAAGGTTCTAAAAATGGGCCTGTATCTTCTGATGATGCGAAAGCTCCCGTAGTTGTAAATGTTGGTCAACCAAGTGCGGCGGCACAACAAGCTCAAACGCCCGTTAATGTGCAACAGCCAAATGTAAGCTCACAAAATCCTCCAGTACAACTTCCTAATGGATCCATGTCAGCTCCAGGCACTGCTCAAACAGGATTACAAGCTGAGCAAGAACAAAGAAACGTTGATATCGCTAAAGCTCAATCAATGGTTCCAATTGAGCAGGCAAAATTGCAAGCTCAGCGCGATCAAGCTATAAATGATCAAAATAATATTAATGCACTTAGAACACATGCTGATAATTTAGCTCAAAATCTAAATAAAGTTGATCCAGATGCATATAGAAAAAATATGTCAGCTCCAGATAAAGTTGCTACAGGATTAGGATTGTTCCTCGGAGGATTTTCTGTGCCTTATGGAGGACAAAATTACACAGCTGATTTTTTGAATAAACAAATCGATCGCGATATAGATGCTCAAAAGAATAATCAGGAAAGACAAAAAACCATTTTTGGAGCTTACAAAGATCTTTATCAAGATCAAAACTTAGCCAGCAATATGGCTAAAGCATCCATGGCAGATATCTATCAGAGCCAAGCAGCTCAAATAGCTCAAAAGCTTGGCACCCCACAAGCCATTGCAAATTATCATAAAGTCGCATCAGATCTGGCTACTGTAAAAAATAAAGCTATTTTGGACAGCGCCGGTAACTTGTCTAGTATACCAAATAATCCGGCCGGGAAAGTTCAACCAGCACAAGAATTACCTTCTGGAGCGAGCAATAATCCAAATCAAAAACTCATCGATCAGGGACTGGTAGCAGGGCAAGCGTCTTTAGGGAATCCTTCAGCGCAGGCTTCTATCCCTGGTAATGGCCAAAAACCATTGATCGAGCCTGACGAATACGCTGATACTCCTATTTTAAAACCAGGAGCTCAAGAACATTTAGATGAATTAAGATATACGCCTAAAGCTAAAGATGAGATCGAACAGATTAAAACACAATACAATGCCGCTCAACAGGCGGATATAGTTTTAAGTCAATTACATAATGTACATCAACAACTTTATGAAGATGCCAAGGAGGGAGGAACAGGAGGTTATTTCAAAAGACATGACCCCACAGCTCATATACCGCTTATAGGAGGGGCTCTTTCCACAGCAGGTATACAACCAATGACAGATACAAAAACAAATAGAGATTATGAAACAAATAGGACGCGCGTGGTAAGCGATATAGCTAATGCCCTTAAAGGAACTAATGTGTCTGGAGAAGAAATTAATAGAATTGTGGACGCCAATTTGCCCGAGCACGGCGATGATCCCCAACAAGTAGCACGAAAAGAACGAGCGATCAGAATCTTTATTAAAAATGCTATAAACAAGGGTTTACTCAAAGATTGGAAATTACAATATGGGACTTAATGTTGACATATATGTTTACACGTGTTAATATATTTGTAGAGGTGATTATGGGAACATTAGGATTTATATTGGGTTCTACTCTTCATAGAATAGCTTATAACAAGATTAGATTTTTGGTTTCTACATTTCTAATTTGGTTTTTAGTTGTTTCAAATGTGAATGTCCCTGATTACATGATTAGAGATTGGTTCACAATGTTTATGATTTTTTCCATGTTGATTCTTATATATGGAGCTATTGGATTTAGAGTGTTTTTAATAGGTCGTGGAACAATGAGAATTATGAGCAAATGAAGTTCTGTAACAAATGAAAAATAGAGTAACATAAATGGCAATTGGACAAATACCAGTTACAAAAGACAATAGTGTTTCTGGAGCGTCAGGTCCGAGCAAGGCAGAACCTTCAGTAAGTTACTCTAAAAACAAACTTGGTGAAGGACAAGTCCAAACTGTTACTGATGGCAAAACAAAAGTAATAACATCTACAGGCGAAAGCACTGGCTCAAAAGCTGGCGATGATATTTCTCGTGGCGCCAGGCAGAATTATTTTAATCAAAACGGCAAATGGCCTCCATGTATAAATACCGATTGTAAAAGTTATGGAAGGCCGCATCCAAACTGCCTTTGTTTTGGACCTATGAGCCAAGCGGGAAAATTTGAATATGCTCAAGGAGGATGTGTTGGTCCACATCATGAATCTTGCGAACACTATGCCGAAGGGGGACAAGTCGCAGAGCAAACTAAATTTTCACTTCACCCACAAAATTCACTTGATCACGTAGCTGCAGAACATGGGCTTTTACATTTGCTGACAAAAACTGGTCATAACGGGCAATCTAAAAATGAACATAAATATTTAGAAGATTATTTTGAGAATTCTAAAAAGGGCCATAAGACAGTTGATAGCCATGTGAAACGTCTTATAGTGGATGAAAAGTTAGATCTCGATCCTGATAAGGGAAAAGTAGAGGCTTTAAAAAGTCATTTAGATGATCTTGAGCAAAATCCTGGAAAAGCATTTGATGTGGGTGGACATTTAGGAAAAACATTACCTGATCATGCTGCGGCACTTGGATCAAAGACTGCTCAAGCTATGAACTACTTTAAGGGACTAAAACCTATGAAGTCACAAAATAGCCCACTTGACCCAGTCACTGAGCCTACAAAATCATCTAAACACACTTATGACAGGCAACTTGGTATCGCTGAGAATCCCATGCTTGTGTTGCATCATGCTAAGCACGGTACATTACAACCACAAGATCTCATTACTTTGCACACACTTTATCCTGCACTTGGTCAATCTATGACTGGTAAGGCTGGAGAAGCTGTAATTGATGCAAAACAAAAAGATGTAACTATTCCTAGGATTCAAAGACATGGACTTTCATCTCTTTTAGGGCAACCATTAAGTACAACTCAAACTCCGATGGCGATGCAAGCCATTATTAAAGCAAATATGCCTATGCAAGCTCCTCAGGGGCAAAAACCCCCTAAGAAGGCTTCTGGAACAGAATTAAAACAAATCGATAAGACAAATGATCTTTTGGCAACTCCAAATCAGTCTAGACTTCTCAATAAAAAACAATAGAATGTGAAACAAATACGCATATGTAGTATGGGGTATGTCCCCTAGAATCCTTGTTTAGGAGCTACTTATGGGTAAAGCCCAGTTCCCTTCTACATTCAATTGGCAAACAACTTCACCAGAAATTGGATTTTTACCAGGGCCAGGCCCTAATCAAGATGTTGCTGGAAATAGTCCAAAAAGCGGAATTCTTTCAGGTACAATGTCGGGGACTAATGCAATTTATACTAATATCCTTGGTCTTCAACAAATGGACAATCAAGGTATTGAAATTAATTGGACAGGGACTCCCACGGGCACAATTCAAATAATGGTTTCTAATTCTGGAATCCAAGGTAATTTCCACGCATTAACATACAATCCAGTTCTTGCTCAACCCAGCGGATCTTCTGGAGGATACGTTATTGCCAATATTGGGATTCCATTCAGATATATGTACATCCTTTATACCAATTCTTCTGGGTCTGGAACTATAACGGCATATTGTCAATGCAAGGCGAATAATTCCTAATGGCTACTGATTACGGTTCATACGAATGGCCTCCTTCTGGTAGTGGCTCTGGCGGCTCTGGCACAGTAACAAGTGTAGGTCTCGCTGATGGCTCAACAGTCCCTTTATATGGTATTAGTGGTAGCCCCGTTACGACTACTGGAACTCTTACTTTCACGCTAAACACCCAAAGCGCAAATACAGTTTTTGCTGGACCCACCACTGGATCAGCAGCTCAGCCAACTTTTAGAGCTATCGTTCCGGCAGATATTCCGACATTAAATCAAAATACTACTGGCACAGCAGGGAATATAACGGCCACAAGCAATTCAACCCTAACAACATTATCTGCCTTAAGCCTTCCTTATTCTCAAGTTACTGGGGGCCCCGTATTATCTGGCTTTACTACGGATGGTGTTATTTATGCGGCTAGCTCTTCAACTGTGGCAAGCACCGGCGTTCCAACAAATAATTTTGCATTGGTTGGAAATGGTGCCGGGACTCCTCCTTCCTGGCAGCAATTAAATTTAACTGCCGGAGTGCAAGGAACGCTTCCTTCTTCAAATGGCGGGACAGGACAAAATTCTTCTTTTACACAATTTGGCGTTACCTATGCTTCAACAACAACGGCTCTAGCAACAACGGCAGCCGGAACTGCTGGGTTTGTATTAACAAGCAATGGAACAAGCGCTCCAACATTTCAGGCGAATTCTGGTGGATCAGCTATCACAGCATTAATTGGAGACGGAACAGCGTCTGGCCCGGGATCCGCAGCATTTACGCTTGCTACAGTAAATTCAAATGTCGGTTCTTTTGGATCTTCTACAAGTATTCCAAGTTTCACCGTTAATGGTAAAGGTCTTATTACCGCAGCTTCAGGTAATGTTGTCATAGCTCCCGCTGGAACTCTCAGCGGCACTACGTTAAATTCAACAGTTGTCACTTCTTCTTTAACTTCTGTCGGAACAATTACTTCTGGAGCATGGCATGGTAATACCGTTACAGTTCCATTTGGAGGAACGGGCCTAACAACCCTCACAGCGAATAACGTAATTTTAGGAAATGGAACAAGTACTCCTAATTTTGTAGCGCCTTCAACTTCTGGAAATGTTTTAACTTCAAATGGAACCACATGGGTAAGTGCTGCAAATGCTTCGGCAGTAACTAATACCTATTATTCCGGATTTATGGCATCTCCTGCATTTTGGAGTACCACTTCAACTAGTTTTACTGATCCTACAAATACGGGCGGCAATACGTTAACCCAGAGACAATCTAATGCATTAACGGTAACTGCTGGGGCAAGTAATATCCCCGGTATAACATTTACTCCCAGCGCTTCTACAGCGGTGTATCTTATTTCTGCTTCGACTGTTTTATATGGAACGCCCGCAGCTATGTTTGCTGCCCAACTAACCGATGGCACAACTACAATAATAACAAGCAGCGCATCTACTGGATCAAGTGGGGACGATATTCCCATCACGTTGACAGGAATTTATGTTCCAGGAACAGGAAGTGCTGTAACAGTTAAAATTCAATTAGCAACAAATATAGGAACCATAGAGATGAGTAACGTCTCAACTCTTGCTGCGTCGATAGAATGGTCAATCGTACAAATTAAATAGGGGAAAGAAATATGTCTAATTTTTCAGGACCAATAACTATAATTCCAAATCCATTAGGATCTCCTGCTAATGGTAATGATATGTCGGGGAATATAATTTCCAGTCCATTCTTTCTAAATGACCAAGCCGGTTGTAGTTTTGGATTTTCGTGGAGTGGTTCAAGTCCTGTTGGAACGATTTCTATTCAGGGATCAAATGATTATGCAGTACCAGCAGTTAATGGGAAAATAGCAAATCCAGGAACTTGGAATACACTTACTTTAAATTATGGTGGATCGGCTGTAACAAGCGTTCCTGTATCAGGGAACACGGGAAATGGCATTATTGATGTAACTATCACTGCAATTTACGCCGTGAGAGCTGTTTATACTTCTGTCAGCGGCACAGGAAAGCTAATAGCTACTCTTTTTTGTAAGGTGGTTTAAAATGAATTTTTATGCAAGCTATCCGTTTTTGATTAGTTCTGGAACTTTTATTTTTGCCTATGGGTTTTAAATGAGTTTCTACGCAAGCTATCCATTTGAAGCTGGTGGCGGTGGCGGTGGGGGAGTTTCTAATGTTACCGCATCTGGCCCTCTTGCAAGCTCTGGCGGTACCACTCCAAATATATCTCTGACCGGGATCATTCCCATAGCGAATGGCGGGACAAATAATTCGACCGCCTATACGGCAGGATCTGTCATTTTTTCTGATGGCACTTCTCTAACTGAAAATAATGCAGATTTCTTTTGGAACAACACTAATTTTGCATTAGGCATTGGGACTAATGTTCCCGCCTATTCCTTACACGTGGTTGAGGGAGCTACTTTCCCGGCCTTAGGGATACATTCGACAAACTTTGACTCTATAGATCTTTTTAACGACACATTCAGCGCCAGCGTTCCTCCTGCTGCAGTAAAATTAGATAATGGCGGAAATTTAACCATATTAACGCAAAATCCTGTGTCTCAAGGCGCCAACATAAGCGTCAATTGCGCCAATGGTGCTGCAAATGGAGACGGCGGAAACTTATCTCTACAAGGCGGCTCTGGAGGATCTGGAATAACCTATGGAGGATCTGTAAATATTTTTTCTGGTTCTGCTGGAGATGTTGGAACCGGAGGCGGATCCTTAATCATTACCGGCAACGGCGGAGCCACGTCTGGGAATGCCGGAGATTTTGATATGCTAACCGGATCTGGTTTGGGAGCTGGCAATGGTGGAGGTTTTGTTTGTGCTTGTGGCTCTGGCGGAACAACTTCTGGTAACGGTGGTGGCATAACTTTCGGATCGGGAACCGGTGGCACCGATGGCAACGGCGGGACGATTTCTCTTACGGGTGGTAACTCTGGACCGGGATTTCAAACCGGCGGTTCAATTCTTCTTACATCGGGCTCTGGAGATGCCGGGGGCGGCAACGGCGGATCATTTGCCTTAGTAGGAGGGAGTGGGGGGGCTGCATTTGGCAATGCAGGAGAAGTAGATCTAATAACGGGGTCGGCCGGTAGCAATGGGAATGGGGGAGACTTTGTCTGCGCAAGCGGATATGGTGGATCTGTCAGTGGCGATGGCGGCAATATATTTTTTACTGCAGGAGGAACAACTGCTGGAGTCGATGGGGGTATACATTTTCGCACTCAAAACACCACTTCGGGCGGAGATATTACTTTTACAGCAGGATCAGGTACAATTCAATTTATAGGAACCACCACAGCAACCGGCAACATAGACATGGCGAGCATTAGCATTTCCGGAACACCCGGAATCAGTGCTACTATTACAACGGCAGCGTTAACTACACTTGGAACTCAAGGGTCTATGACCTTTACAAATGGTATTTTAACAGCGCAAACCCAAGCTACTTAGGAGATTTTATGACACAACAACAACTCATAGACTACAAAGTGCAGCAATTTTTAGCTAAAAGAGATTTTTCCGGACTTAGCGCTTTCATAAACTTACTTCTTGCTGATTTGCCCGGCACATTGAAAAGTGTTACCGATGATGTTGTAAAAGATAAGGCCCAGCAGATGGTTAATCTTAACACAGCAATTGCAAAGCTCCAGGACTCTCTGGTTTCTTTGAACGCAGCTAGTGCATTAGCAACACCAATAACCTCCACAGCATCTGTGGCTAAATAAAAGGAGATTTAAATGGCAGCGATTATTCTTTTCATCAAATCAAACTGGGTAGAAGTTTCTACTTTGTCTTACGTCATTATAGATGCAGTTATTTACTTTGTACCGAGTCTCAAGGCTAATGGTTTGCTCCAACAAATTGAGATGTGGTTTAAGGGACAAAGCCAACCTCCGGCGGTTTAATGCATAAAAATGGGGTATTACCCTGTACAACGTGTGAATTAAAGCTTGAAGAAGCTGACCCTATACTTGTCGGTTGGTTTTGGAACATGAAGCTTAAATACCCAGATCTTCATGTAGCCTGGTCTTATAGGGGTGAAGCCGATCAACATGCAGACTTTTTATCTGGAAAGTCTAAGTTAGATTATCCAAATTCTAAGCATAACAATACCGTTAATGGAAAGCCTTCTTCGCTAGCCCTAGATGTCTTTACTCTTGATTCAGCAGGCGTGGCTCATTTCAATCCAGATTTTTATGAACAATTAAATGAAGATACCATTGCCGAGGGCTATAAAATTACTTGGGGCGGATCTTGGCAAACTTTTAAGGATTTGGATCATTACCAAATAGCAGATGATCAGCCCGTCGCATGACTTCTTATTAGGTGTTGGAGTATCTCTTTTGGGAATAATTGTCCTAGAAGGAATAGCTTTGTGGTTGAGTCTCAGACAAAATAAAAAACTTCAAATCAGTGATATAGAGGAAAAGGCGCATGAAACTGTTGAAAAGCTTACTGATGATCAGCTTCGCGATAAGCTTAATAGCGAGCTCGGCCCGAAGTGATATTCCTCAAAGTCTAAAGCCTTCTGATGAGCCAGGATCAGAATTTATAACCCTTTCCAAAGCACAAGCAGTAGAAGTGCAAAGCTGCTTTGAGCGAGAAAAACTGTACAAAAAAGCAATAAGTGATGGCTCATCCCCTTGGCCCTATTTTATCATCGGAGCTTTTGCTGGGATCCTCGCAGGTGCCGTCGTTACCATGAACCATTAGTTTAACCAGATTCATTTCTTCTATGCTTCCTAATGGAAAGCCCCGAGTGCAATGTATTCCTTCTTCAGCATTTTTAAGAATCTCACAGTCGAAGAAAACTACTTCATTGATGTTTCTAAACCAGACTACATAACCACCAATTGCCCCATGTTGAACCATTGAGGCCATTGCATGAACTTGGTTCATGTTGATATTAGCTAAAGGAAACGTAGAACCACTTCCTTGAGTTTTGGTATCAATAAAAGCACATTTAGAATTATGAACTAAAACGAAATCAGCTGGTGTTTTAACAGGGATGAGTTTCTTTAAACCAACTCGGCGGCACCCGTCAGGTATCCGTAGAATCCCTATAGATTGTCTGATAGCAGCTCTATGAAATAATGCTTCAAATTGATTTCCCGAAACCTTTGGCCCCATACCCATAGTGATATGATAACTGTTTAGTTAGACTCAAAGTCATTAATAAAATCAGCCATTTCATTCATTACCTTTAAGGCCCCCTCGCCCATACCAGCATGAGCGCTTAAATGCCAAGTCTTTAGGAAGGGATGGGCTTTTTTCATGATCTCTACAGCTCTTTGTAATTGTTCTTTTAGGAAGTCTTCTTTGGAGTTTTGAGAGTTTAGGAATTTTTCAAATTCATCAGGAAGGCTCATTGATTGGATATTTTATCTAAAACTATCTTTATATCATCACGAATCTTAGTGAAACCTTTTATAGCTTCATCTAGGACTTCCATCATACGCTTTAAAAACTCATGGTTTGGTAGCATCCTCGATATCCTCTTCCCCAAGGTCAGAGATAATATCATATGCATACTCCTGAGAATGCAATGCTATTTTTGCCTGTTCTTTGGCGTATTCAAAACCAGCCATCCATGATTCTTTCCGAACTGAAAGGAATAAGGTCATATCTGTTTGAGGTCCATGTGTTTTATCTAGGCTTTCTTTCGCCCATATATCTTTTTGTTTCATATGCTTCCTATTTGGTTAAATCCTCTAAAATAGCCTTATTGTTCATACAACATTGGCATTTTTCATCGCATTCAAAATTATAGATAAAAGATTCTATTTTTTCTTTCGCAATAAAATCATTAGGATGGCAGGCCGGACAGCTTTCATCATCATTCCATCTTTTGTCGCAGCTACAATAATAATGACTGCTCATACATTCCTATTTGGTTTTCACCATGTTAATTAATAAATCTCTAAACGGTATCGGAGTATTGATATTTTCTTTTACCGATAACCTCTTAATTGGCTTCTGTCCTAGAGCTCTTTTTTCTTTGCGTTCTTTGGCAGAATGAAACCCCTCGTCCAATCTTTCACCTTTAGTCGGTCCCCAAATGAGCTCTGGTAATTCAATTCCTACAGCATATAGCCAAGTCATTTTGCGTGCCCTGTGGCCATAGTGCCTTTGCGAGACACAACACGATGCCCCTCCGTTAGAATCTTTAGTTGTCCACCCTCCATGAAAGTTAGGGATAGGCAATCCGAACGTTTTAAATGCGTGAGACCCTTCAGGGTGTTCCAAAACTCCACCGTATTTTCTGACCGCTTCGAGCGCGAACTTAAAACAACCCTTATCATCTCCCATTGTTTTTGGGACTTTAACCGAAGGACCTCCTGACCAATAGCGCCCCCAACGTTCACAAGGCGGGTGAGCAATGACTTTGTGAGGGCCGTTGTATTTTGTAGTAATAAATCATGCCCCTGACCCTGACCCTGACCATGACCCTGACCATGACCCTGACCATGACCGTGACCATGACCCTGACCGTGACCCTGACCCTGACCGTGACCCTGACCCTGACCATGACCGTGACCCTGACCATGACCCTGACCATGACCGTGACCCTGACCATGACCCTGACCGTGACCCTGACCATGACCATGACCCTGACCGTGACCCTGACCCTGACCGTGACCATGACCGTGACCAATCATAACCAGTTCTTAAAACAGACTGAGAGACCATATTATTTCTGCGTCCTTGGCAATGGATGCGTCCATTGGAAAGCTTGTACCAAAGATCCGCGACCAATAACTAATTTCCCGGAAGGATAAGGCTCAACCTCATTAAACTTACCGTCTTTTATAAAATCAGAAAATCGCCCAGTGTCAGCAATCCATGCGGCATCTTCTAGCACAATTTCTTGAGGCAAAACTTCGATAAGCTTACCAGTGTAATAATGAGTGACTGTTTGGATAAAATAATTCTTTCCTATCTCATACGGGTTTCGACTTACCTTTGTACTCCCAACAGTACTTTGAATTTCTTTTAGTTGTCCTAGAGTTAATTCTTCTACATTAATCATAATTATCCTTTGCAAGTTATTGTTTGAGTTTCAAGTTATGGACCCTGACCATGACCGTGACCGTGACCGTGACCGTGACCGTGACCATGACCATGACCATGACCGTGACCATGACCATGACCATGACCGTGACCCTGACCAATCATAACCAGTTCTTAAAACAGACGCCTTCATAAAGAAATTGAAGAGGAAGCAAAAATAGGGCCAGTTTCTTTGCAATCATAACAAACGATGTTGTAGTCTGTGCTCATATGTTCCTATTTGGTTAAGGTTCGATTCCGCGCCGGAATCATTTTTTCATGCCGCTCTCTTCAAGAGCACATTATAGATTCTTTTGAGTACTTCATAAGAAGGATTTCTATCGCCTTTTAGTATCATCCAAAGAAAGCTTCTGTGAATGCTAGCTTTCGCACAAATATAGTCTTTCTTGTATCCAGAAGCTTTGATGTCTTTGATGAGTTTATCTTTGTCGAATTTCATAGGGGTTTCTTTTCTTTACATATTGTGCACCATATTTCATCTTTTTTGAAATGTGAAGGTAGCCAATTGTGTTCATGTGGTCCTTGAGCTGCATCATTTGATTGTTTTGGCAAAGGAGCTTGTTGAGGTCTTTGCTGAACGTTTTTAATCTCTGGCTGAGTCTGTCTTCCACTAGCAGCATTCCCATCATCGTCTGTCTGGTTTACTCCAACAATAGCTGCCAAAGCATAACGTCTAGCGTATGTAATTGCAGACCCTAATCCTTGGGGGTCTTGTTTAACGGGATTTAGTGGATATTTGCCCTTCATCCATTGTCCAGAAGAATGAATGAGCGTTGTTATTAAAAAAGAACCTTCTGGACTAAAATCAGTGGTCTGAACAACGGCCAATCCATTTTCGCTAAGAGCTTTTCTACAGGCATCCCAGACTGATTCAAGATCAGCATAAGTTGATTTAAAGAAAGGATTTGATGAGTCCTTTATGGCACCCTTCATTTGTCCTTGAGCTTTTGATAGAGATGTGGCTAATTCATTTATTTGTTCTGAATTCATTTACACTCCTTCAATAATTCTAAGAGTTTCTCAGACTGTCTTATTCTTGATTGTTCTCTAGCAGCATAAGCAGCATAAGCATCAGCATAAGCAGCAACAGCAGCAGCAACATCAGCAGCAGCAGCATAAGCAGCATAAGAAGCAGCAACAGCAGCAACATCAGCAGCAGCA
>CAYZLU010000004.1:0-22496 GCA_964479285.1 uncultured Planctomycetales bacterium
GATAATCTTAAAAAGAATGATGAAATCATAACCACTTCCGGGATCCATGGCACGGTGGCCATTGTGAAAGAAAAAACCGTAGTTGTTCGTGTGGATGAAGGGTGCCGCATCGAATTTGATCGCGAATCCATTGCTTCAGTGACAAGTGGTGAAGTTAAACCTGAAGTAGTTAAATGAGAGGATTATTGAATGTCTCCAGAGTTGCGTAAACGTTTTTTTATCATACTGGCTGTTATCGCAGGGTGTTTTGCTTCTCTTATTCCTATCAATAAACGCATCAATTTGGGGCTTGACCTTAAAGGCGGCATGCATTTGGTCTTAAAAGTCCAGAATGACAGTCTTCCTACGGCCCAGGCCCGTGAAGATGCCGTCCTTAAATCCATGGAAGTTTTGCGTAATCGTATTGATGGTTTGGGTGTTGCGGAAACTTTAATTCAGCGCCAGGGTGATAACCAAATTTTATTACAACTGCCCGGTGTCACGGACCGTGACAAGGCCATTGATATGATCGGCCGTGTTGCGCGATTGGAATTTCATTTGGTCGACTCTGACGATAGCAAATTAAAGGACGCTTTGGCTGGACATGTCCCTGCTGGTGATGAATTGATGTTTGAGAAAAAAGAGGGCGGTACGCCGATTTTGCTTTCCAAAGCAGTGTCCATGGATGGGGAAGGCATTAAAGACGCGCGTGTGGATTTTGACCATACCGGTATGCAGCCTAAAATCAGCATGACGTTTAATGACAAGGGGACTAAGGAATTTGGTGATTTGACCACCTCGCACGTTGGTGAACGCCTGGCCATTGTCCTGGACAATGAGGTCTTGTCCGCGCCTAATATCCGCGAGCCTATTTTAACCGGTGACGCGGAAATCACTGGAGATTTTAAGTTTGAAGAAGCTTCCCTTTTGGCCCTGGCCTTGCGCACCGGCGCTTTACCTGGTCCCTTGACTATTGAAGAAGAGCGCACCATTGGCCCCTTATTAGGGAAAGATTCCATTGAAGCTGGTATCAGATCCACGATTTTAGGCGGGATTGCGATCGTGTTCTTTATGTGTATTTATTATTTAATCGGAGGGTTTATTGCCTCTGTGGCCTTGGCCATCAATTTGTTGATGATTTTAGGCAGCATGGGTTTGCTTAATATCCTGATGCCTAATTCCCAAGTGACCTTGACCCTTCCTGGAATCGCGGGTATTATTCTGACCCTGGGCATGGCCGTGGATGCGAACGTCCTTATTAACGAACGTATCCGGGAAGAGATCGATAATGGCAGGCCCCTGAGCGCTTCTGTCAATACGGGTTATGCCCGTGCCTGGTCAGCGATCCTTGATTCCCATGTGACCTCGTTGATTGCCGCTTTTTTCCTGTTTCAATTCGGTTCCGGCCCCATCAAAGGGTTTGCTATCACCTTGTCAACTGGTCTGATCGCTTCTTTGTTTTCTTCCATCTATGTCACCCGCACCTTTTTTAATTGGTTGATATCAGAGAGAATGATTAAATCTCTGCCAATGGTACATCTGTTTAGCAAGCCCAATTTTAATTTTTTAAACAAGAAATACATTTGTTTCGCCCTATCGGCGACCATTATTATCGCCGGGGCCATTGATTTTATGCACAAGAGGGACGCGGCTTTTGGCATTGATTTTGCCGGAGGCCAGATCCAGGAATTTAAATTTTCCCACGCCGTTACGGCAGACCGATTACGCGTCCTGCTTAAAGAAGGAAAAGTTGAAAATGCGGTCATCCAAACTTTTCCTGATGCCCCTCAAAACGTCATTATCCGTACTCCGGAAGACGCGAATGACACGCATGCACAGGTGGTGGCCATTTTCAAAACACGTATACCGGAAAACACCTTCCAGGTTTTACGCGTAGAAAAGGTGGGGCCGGTTGTCGGAAAGGCGCTACGTATCAAGGCCATTTGGGCCATTGTCCTCGCTTTAGGGGGGATGCTGGTTTATATTGGCATTCGTTTTAAACATTTCTCCTTCGGCGCAGCCACCGTGGTGGCCATCTTTCATGATGTATTGATCACCTTGTCCTTGATCCTTCTTTCAGGACGCCAGATAGATTTATTGGTGGTGACTGCCATATTGACGATCACTGGTTATTCGACCAATGACGCGATCATCATTTATGACCGGGTGCGGGAAAATGTGCCAAAGATGCGTAATAAATCTTTGCCTGATATTATCAATGAGAGCATTAATCAAACCCTGGGCCGGACCGTTTTGACCACCTTTATGACGACATTGTCCGCCTTGTCGTTGTATTTTTTCGGGGGAGAAGTGCTTAATACTTTTGCTTTTGTATTGATCCGCGGCTTCCTTTTTGGTACCTACTCCACCGTATGGATCGTGTCTCCGCTGTTTTTGTGGTGGCAGGGGAACAAGAAATGGTAGTGTCCTAAAGTCACTGTCATTCCCGAATGTTTTTATCGGGAATCCAGTAAAATAAATGTTCAAGTCTCTTGAATTCCTCGTTGGCCAGAAGGTCAACATTGATGAAGTCCTTCAAACTCTCGTCGCCTTTGGGTATACCCGGGCGACGAAAGTCTTTAGGGAGGGCGAGTTTGCCCTGCGCGGCGGTGTGCTGGACATTTATCCGGCCAATTTTGAGATACCCCTTCGCATGGACATGGATGACGATACCGTGCGCGCCATCCATGGATTCGACCCTATCAGCGCTGAAAATATTGACGAGCATACCATAGTCTTGGTTTTACCCTTCAAAACGTCCCCTAAGTCTGTTTTTTCTTCAGATGTCCCTCTAAATAATTTCGTTGATATCCAGCAGGGCGATTATGTCGTGCATAACAACCATGGCATTGGCCGTTTTATCGGTATCAAGGAATTTGACAAAAGGCCAAACCCTCTTGATCGCGAAAGCGTCGAACACCTTGTTATCGAATACAAGGACGGGGACAAATTATTCGTGCCCAAGCATGATGTTCATCTGGTCCAGAAATATGTCTCATTCAGCAAACGTCCGGCCCGCCTGCATAAATTGGGGAACAAGGAATGGCTGGCCACCCGGCGGGCGGTGGAGAAGAAGTTAAGGCTCCTGGCGGCGGAGCTTTTACGCACACAGGCTTTGAGGGCCCAATTGGAAGGGGTCGCCTTTTCAAAGGACAATGAATGGCAAAAAGAATTTGAAGCCAAGTTTCCCTATAAAGAGACCCCTGACCAGTTGAAAGCGACACTTGAGACCAAGGCAGATATGGAGTCCTCCAGGCCCATGGACAGGCTTATCTGCGGGGATGTAGGGTACGGCAAGACCGAGGTGGCCATGCGTGCGGCTTTTAAAGCGGTGATGGACCATAAGCAGGTGGCCATTTTAGTGCCTACAACTATTTTGGCTGAACAGCATTATTATAATTTCAGCAAACGCCTGGAAGGTTTTCCCATCAGGGTGGGGATGCTGTCTCGTTTTCGCACCAAACTTGAGCAAAAAGTCATTGTCCAGGAAACCAGCGAGGGAAAAGTGGACATCGTGATCGGGACCCACCGGTTGCTTTCCAAGGACGTTTCCTTTAAAGATTTAGGATTGGTCATCATCGATGAAGAACAGCGTTTCGGTGTGAAGTCTAAGGAAAAATTGAAACATTTTAGGCTTTTGGCAGATGTGATCACGATGACAGCGACACCCATACCCCGCACGCTGTATATGGCCCTTTCAGGTGCGCGCGACATGTCAGTGATCTCAACCCCGCCCACCAACCGTCTGGCCGTGAAGACTCAAATCATTGGCTTTGATGAAGACATTATCCAGGAAGCCATTAACCGGGAACTGGCACGCCAAGGCCAAGTTTTTTTTCTGCATAATCGTGTGGAAAATATTGACGTCATTGCCAATAACATTAAAAAGCTGGCACCCCAGGCCAGGGTGGCGGTGGGGCATGGGCAAATGAGCGGTCGCCTTTTGGAAGAAATTATGTTAAAATTCCTCAAACATGAGATTGATATTTTAGTCTGTACGACGATCATCGAATCCGGCATTGATGTACCCATGGCCAATACCCTGATCGTCAACCGTGCAGATAAATTTGGGTTGGCGGATTTGCATCAGTTGCGCGGCCGGGTGGGGCGACTGGATGTCCAGGCTTACGCGTATTTCGTCGTGCAAAAACGGGAACTTCAATCCGAAATTTCCCGTCAGAGGCTCAAGGCCATTGAAAAGCACAGTGATTTGGGGGCTGGTTTTCATATTGCCTTTGAAGATCTGCAGATCCGCGGCGCCGGGAATTTACTGGGTGCCCAACAGCATGGTTTTATCACCAGCATTGGTTTCGATCTTTATTGCCGTCTATTAAAAGAATCTATCGAACATCTAAGAAAAGAGGTAGAAATAAAACATGGTGAGCAAAGTGCGAAACATCAATAATGACTATTTAAAAATTTTGTCATTCCCGAATGCTTTTATCGGGAATCCAGAAAAAGGCATGACTAGACCCCCGATAGAGGCATTCGGGGGTGACAATTTGAGAATAGTTTGTAGGTTCTTTTTAGCCGCTGCATTTTTATTTTTAGCACCTTCAGCCCACGCCAATGACCAACCTACTGACGCAATCATTGCTATCGTCAATGATGATGTCATTACTTTAAAAGATCTGCGCCAATATGTGGCGAGCATTGCCAGCCAGCTTCGGGTCGAAAATAAATCATCTCAGGAGATCCAGCAGATCATGGGGGATTATGAGCAAAAGGGCCTTGATAAATTGATCGAAGACAAATTGATCCTGGCCGCGGCCAACGATAAGGGCATACAAGTCCGTGATGATATTGTCGATAAGCGCATCGAGGAGATCAAAGGCCACTATCCCGGCGAAGATGATTTTCTAAAAGCAATCAATGCAGAAGGGATGACGGTCAGCGATTTGCGGCAAAAATTGACTGATCAGCTGAAAGTCAAATATGAAGTTGATATGGAAGTGCGCGACAAGATTTTTGTCAATCCGCAAGACGTTACTGATTATTATGACAAGCACATGGGTGATTTTAACCGTAAACCCATGGTGAACCTGCAGTCTATTTTTGTTTCATTCGACAAGCACAGTAAGCGGGAGGCAGAGGGCCTTGCGGATGAGGCACGTTCACGTTTGATAGCTGGTGAGGATTTTGACAAAGTCTTTCAAAAATACTCAGACGGCTCATCAGTCGGGGAAGTCGAACAGGGTCAAATGGTTGATACGGTGGAAAATGTGATTTTTAATCTAAAACTTGAGGAAATCTCAGACCCTGTTGAAGTTGAGAACGGGATTTATGTTTTTAAAGCCATAGGTATTTCACCAGGTAAACAGCAGACCTTGGTCGAAGTCAAAGACCAGATTTATGGCAAATTATTAGATGATCAATTTCAAGTCAAATTCAAGGAGTGGGTGGGTAAGTTACGTGAGAAAGCTTACATCGAGATCAAATAAAAGAGTTGTTGCTGTCACCATGGGTGACCCTAAGGGAATAGGCCCGGAGGTGGTCCGTAAAGCCCTGGTCCAAATGACCCTCCTTAAGAAGGGTCGTTTTATTGTCATAGGAGACAAGAGAATTTTAGGGGGTATACATCCTTCGGTCGAGGTCCTGGATGTCCCGTACAAATCAGCCGGAGAGGGGTCGCTTAAATTCTTGGACAAGGCCATAGATCTGATCAAAAGAGGTACGGTTGACGCGTTGGTGACTGCTCCTTTGTGTAAAGAAGCTGTCAGCCGCTTTCACCGGAATTTTGTAGGGCATACTGAATATCTTGCACAGGCTTTTGAGGTTAAGAATTATGACATGATGTTTATAGCGCCTCAAATGCGTTTAACCATCGTGACCCGTCACGTGCCTTTAAAAGATGTACCAAAATTGATCACTCAAAAAGCCGTATTTGGTTCTATAGCTTTGATGGCAAAGACGTTAAAAGATAAATTTAAAATCAAAGACCCTGAAATTGCCGTGCTTGGCCTAAATCCTCACGCCGGTGAAGGCGGCCTTTTAGGTCTGGAAGATAGTAAGCATATTTTGCCTGCCGTTGCCCAAGCGAATGCCCGGGGCATCAATGCCAAAGGTCCTTTTCCTGCGGACACCTTTTTTGCTTTTCAAAAGCCCTTTGATGGTGTCATTGCAATGTACCATGACCAGGGATTGGCCCCTCTCAAAGGCCTGTACATGAAAGAATTGGTCAATTTCACCGCGGGCCTTCCTTTCGTGCGTACCTCCCCATCCCACGGCACAGCCTTTGACATAGCCGGAAAGAATAAAGCCGACCCATCGTCCATGGCGGTGGCCCTTAAATTAGCCTGTCAATTAGCATGAAAAAGGCCCGATTTCTTCAACGCCCTAAACAGGTGGTCCCTAAAAAGCATTTAGGCCAGAATTTTCTTGCCGACATTCGTATCCAGCAGAAGATTATTCAAGCCTGTGAGCTTAAGCCCGATGATGTGGTCGTTGAAATAGGCCCTGGGCAGGGGGCCTTGACGCGGTTGATTGCCCCTCATGTCAGGAAGCTCATTTGTGTTGAGACTGACCGTGATCTCATCGGGCCTTTAGGTGCCAGTCTCCCTTCTTTAGTAGAAATCGTCCACGCTGATTTTCTTAAATGGGACATGCCTACAGGCGTCAAGGTTGTTGGCAATATTCCGTATTATATTTCCACGCCTATTATTGAAAAGTTGATTAAAAACAAGAGAAAGATTTCGGCAGCTTTTTTGACCGTGCAGCTTGAGTTCGGGCAGCGTTTGACGGCCAAAGCAGGAGGCAAGGATTACGGGTCTTTGAGCTGTTTTGCACAGTATTACATGGACATTAAAATGCTTTTTAAAATCAAAAACACCTGCTTCAAGCCGGCCCCCAAAGTAGACTCTTGTTTCTTACGTTTGCTCATGAGACCGCATCCACAGCAGGCAGGGGACATTGAAGTTTTTTTGTTTAAATTAATCCAAACAGCATTTCAACAGCGTCGCAAGACCATCGTGAATTCTCTTAAAGGTCTGGTGGGTAAAGAAAAATTAGAGGGGTCGCTTGGGGCTTTAAGTATCAATCTTAATGCCCGCCCTGAGAATTTAACCTTGTCAAATTACATCGAACTTTGCAAGCGCCTTGTGGTATAATTCTTTGTTCCTTCCCCTTATGATGTGGGAGGCAAGGTGGGGGTAAAAATGGAAAAAAGGATTTATTATCACGACACTGATGCAGGGGGGATTGTTTATTACGGGCAGTATTTGTGCTACCTGGAAGAAGCGCGCACGGAATATTTGGAAAACCGGGGTTTAAGTGTTGAGCAATTTAAAGAGCGCGGCTTTCTCTACGTGGTGCGCCAATGCAATGTCGGTTATCGCTCGCCAGCCCGTTACGGTGATACTCTTGTCTGTGGTGCTAAACTAAAAAAAATGGGCGCTTCACAATTGATTTTCGACCAGGCCATCCATGATAAAAAAGACGGGCGCCTGATTGTCGAAGCTGAGGTCTCCCTGGTTTGTTTAAATAAAGAGTTTAGACCCACCGCGATTCCTGATGATTTAAAAGAAAAATTGTCTCAATAATTTTCTCCCTCTTTTTTACAAAGACGGTAAGGAGAATTGACGATGAAAATACTATCATCACTGTTCTTGGCCATTTTTGTTTCTGCCTCAATTATTACACCCGTTTTTACGCAACCTACGTCCAATCTTGCCCGATCAGACAATCAATTTGCTTTTGACCTTTATTCCCGTCTTTCCATTGAAAAAGGAAATGTCTTTTTTTCACCGTACAGCCTTTCTAGCGCTTTAGGCATGGCTTACGAAGGGGCCCGCGATAAAACTGCCCAGGAGATGCGCGCTGTTTTGCATCTGAGTACTGACAATGTGGATCGGCAGTCTGGAATTTCAACGTTTATCCACCAGATCAACCGCCCGGATAAGGCCTATGAGCTAGCCGTGGCCAACGCGCTTTGGGCGCAAAAGACCTACCCATTTAAAGGAGCTTATGTAAGCTTGGTCAAGGACATCTATTCGGCAGAAGTGAGAAACCTGGATTTTAAATCCGACCTTGATGCTTCACGGCTGACAATTAATAGTTGGGTTTCACAACACACTCAAAATCGCATCAATGATCTTTTGCCTCCAGGCAGTATATCGTCGGACACACGGTTAATTTTGACAGACGCAGTCTATTTTAAAGGCCAATGGGATACTCCATTTAGGAAACAATTTACAAAACCAGATACATTTTGGGTTGATCCCGGTCAGGCTGTACAGGTTGAGATGATGCAACTGAATGGCAAATCGTTTAATTATACCGATAATGACCAATCCCAAATTTTACAGCTTCCGTACCAAGGGAAGGACCTCTCCATGCTGATTATTTTGCCACGTTTAAAGGATATTCAAGGTTTAGAAAAGATGCTCACCTTAGGGGTGATTGAGCAATGGCAGGATGGCATGGCATTTCAAAAGGTCAACGTTTTTTTACCCAAATTTAGATTTGATTCGAGTCATCAGATGTCTGATATTTTGGAAAAGATGGGGATGAAGCTGGCGTTTGATGGTCAGAATGCTGATTTTTCAGGTATGACGGGTGATAAAGGTCTATTTATCGATAAAGTCTACCACAAGGCGTGGATTGATGTGGATGAAGAAGGCACGGAAGCGGCCGGTGCAACAGCTATCGGTATCAAGGCCTTGGCGATGAGGTTTGAGCCCCTTCAACCCAAGGTTTTTCGTGCGGACCACCCGTTTATTTTTGTGATCCAGGAAAATAAAACAGGCCACATTTTATTTATGGGACGGGTATCAGATCCACGGGGAAAGTAGCAGTACATGGACCAACAAATCCTTGTTTTTACCGTCCATTGATGATAGTATTTCCTTTATGTCACTTTCCAAAGATGATGTCAAATATATCGCTGCTTTAGCCCGCATTGACCTGCCTGAAGATAAACTGGAAGGCATGACCAAGAGTTTGGGTGCAATTGTCCAATACGTGGAACAGCTGCAGCAACTTGATGTGGACCACGTCAAACCTACCAGTCATGCCGTGCCTGTAGGAAATGTTTCGCGGCCGGACATCATCAAACCGTCGTTAACCAATCAGGAAGCTCTCGCCATTGCTGTTGAGGCAAAAGACGGCTCCTTTAAAGTGCCTTTAGTCATCGAATGAACCTGCATGCATTGACTGCTCACGCTTTATTGGATGTTTTTAAATCCGGCAAAGCTTCTGCTAAAGAAGCCTATGAGGATGTTTTAGGCCGCATAAAGGCAGTTGATCCCAAGGTGAAAGCCTATGTGCGCCTGGCAAAAAACCAGCCGGATTTTACAGGGAATTTTCCAATACCCATTGCCATTAAAGACAATTTATGCACGAAGCAAGAGGAGATCACTTGTGCTTCGCATATTTTAAAAGGATTTTGTTCCCCGTACGATGCTGGTGTCATAGAAAAAATCAAGAAAAGCGGAGGGACCATTCTGGGTATCGCCAATATGGATGAATTTGCCTTTGGATCATCCTGCGAGACATCTTGTTATGGCCCGACCTTTAATCCTTGGGATTTAAAATGCGTCCCTGGCGGTTCCAGCGGTGGAAGTGCCGCTTCAGTGGCCGCGGATGAAGCTGTGTGGGCCCTGGGATCAGACACCGGCGGATCTATCCGGCAACCAGCTTCTTTTTGCGGTATCGTGGGTTTAAAACCTACCTATGGCCGTGTTTCGCGTTATGGCCTCATCGCCTTTGCCTCAAGCCTGGATCAAATCGGGCCTTTGACCAAGGACGTGCGGGATTGCGCTTTGCTGATGAATATTATTTCCGGTCATGATGAGCGTGATTCCACGTCGGTCAATGAGCCTGTGCCTGATTACACTAAGGCCTTGGTCAATGACGTGCGCGGTCTTAAGATCGGCATTCCCAAAGAAGCATTTGTTGAAGGGTTAGATCCTGAGGTCCGCCGTTCGGTGGAAGATGCGATAGGTCTTCTTCAAAAATTAGGGGTTGTTATCAAAGAAATTTCTTTGCCCCATACTTCGTACGCCGTGGCTACTTATTACATCGTGGCCACTGCTGAAGCCAGTTCTAATTTGGCGCGTTTTGACGGGGTGCGTTATGGTTTGCGTGCCCAGCCTGCCAAATCCCGTAAAAATGCCCTGGTTGATATGTATGAAGAAACGCGCTCACAAGGTTTTGGGGATGAAGCCAAGCGGCGCATTATGCTCGGCACCTACGCATTGTCATCTGGTTATTATGATGCCTATTATTTGCGGGGACAAAAGGTGAGGACCTTGATCAAGAATGACCTGGATGAGGTTTTCAAGGATTGTGACGTCATCATGACCCCCACTTCTCCAACAGTGGCTTTTAGAGTAGGCGAAAAGATCAGCGATCCTTTGAGCATGTACCTGTCTGATATTTATACGATCCCGGCTAATTTAGCAGGCATTCCAGCGATATCCATCCCTTGCGGATTTTCCCAGAGCGGCCTGCCTATTGGTTTGCAATTGATGGGCAAAGCTTTTGATGAAGAAATGCTTTTAAGGGTCTCGTATACCTATGAACAAAATACAGAATGGCATTTAAAGAAGCCAAATCTTTAATAAGTGTCATTGCGAGGAGCCGAAGGCGACGTGGCAATTTCTTTTGAAACCGTCATAGGACTTGAAGTCCATTTGCAATTATCTACACGGACCAAGATTTTTTGTCCGTGTGCCAATCAATATGGCTGTGCCCCTAATACCAATGTTTGCCCGGTATGCCTGGGGCTTCCTGGGACCTTGCCCGTTTTAAACCATCAAGCTCTCTTGTACGGTATCAAGGTTGGTTTAGCACTGGATGCAGAAATAAATCCGTTCATCAAATTCGACCGTAAGAACTACTATTATCCAGATCTCCCCAAAGGCTATCAAATTTCCCAATTCGATTTTCCCGTGGCCAAGGACGGGTTTTTGAACATTAAAAGCGGAAGTCAAGAGAAGCGTATCGGCATCAAACGGGCCCACCTCGAGGAAGATGCGGGTAAATTAGTGCATGATAATTCGGGTTTATGTTCCCTGGTTGATTATAACCGGACTGGCACACCCTTGATCGAAATTGTAACGGAGCCGGATTTGCGCTCACCGCAGGAAGCCTATGATTATTTAAATACCTTGAAATTGACCTTGCAGTATTTGGGTATTTCAGATTGTGATATGGAAAAAGGCAGCTTGCGTTGTGATGCTAATGTTTCCATACGCCCCATAGGCCAGACAAGCCTGGGGACCAAGACTGAATTAAAAAACATGAATTCTTTCCGTGCAGTCAAGACAGCTTTGGAATATGAAGTGCGGCGCCATGAACAGGTAATTGCCGCCGGTGGTAAAATTGTACAGGAAACTTTGTTGTGGAACGATGAGAAAGCGATGACTATCACCATGCGTTCCAAAGAGCAGGCTCACGATTACCGCTATTTCCCAGACCCTGATCTGGTGCCTTTTACCATTGATTATAAAATTATTGATGGCGTGCGGGCTGAATTACCTGAGTTGCCCCAGGCGAAATTTTTGCGCTTTTTAAGCCAATACGGCCTTTCAGAATATGATGCCAATATTTTGGTCGCTGATGCCGCAATGGCTGATTTTTTTGAGGCGGCAGTAAAAGAATACCCTCAGGCCAAGAAAATAGCTAATTGGTTGGCCGGTCCCGTCTTAATGGAGCTTAATAATCGAAAAATTTCCGTTAATGGATTAAAAATATCCCCCCTAGCATTGGTCGAGTTAATAAAAAGAGTCGAAGAAGGGGTCGTGAGTAATTTGGTGGGTAAAGAAGTTTTGACCTTTATGCTGGATGAAGGTAAGGCTGCTGATGACGTCATCAAAGAAAAAGGCGTGGCCCAGGTTTCGGATGATTCAGCTTTGCTTGTCATTATCGATGAAGTGATTGCCCAAAACCCTGCGGTGGTTGAACAAATCAGGTCCGGCAAGCCCAATGCCGCTGGATTTTTGGTTGGACAGGCCATGAAAAAATCAGGCGGAAAGGCAAACCCAAAGAAATTAAATGAACTCATAACCCGGAGAATCCAAGGTGTCTAAAAAAATACTCGTATTTGGATTTGCCATAGTTGCTCTGCTGGGGGCTTCTTCTGTGGGTGTTTCGCAGGTCACGGCTAAAAACAGGAATGACCTTTATTCTCAAGTTGAGCTTTTCAGTTATGCATTGACAACCATCCAGTCGGAATATGTGGATGAAAAGAGTCCGCAGGACCTGATTTATGGCGCGCTTCGAGGCATGTTATCATCGCTTGATCCGCACAGCCAATTTATGGACCCCGATGAATACAAAGATTTGAAAACAGAGACAGAGGGAAAATTTGGTGGCCTTGGGGTTGAGATATCCCTAAAGGACAATTTATTGACAGTCATTGCCCCGGTTGAGGATACCCCGGCATGGCGTGCAGGCATCAAAGCTGGTGACAGGATCGTCAAGATCGGTCATGATGTCACCCGTGATATGGGCCTTGATGATGCTGTCAAAAAATTGCGGGGAGACCCTGGTACCAAGGTGACCATTACAGTCCTGCGTGAAAGCGATGATTTAGTGAAAGACTTTGTTATCACCAGGGAAATTATCCATGTGGATGATGTCAAAGATCCCCATATTCTAGATGAACATATCGGCTACGTGCGTTTGACTGAATTCCGTGAAAATTCTTACAATGAAATACACCGGCTTTTAGAGAAATTAAAGGCCCAGGGGGCGGACAGCCTGATTTTAGATTTACGCAATAATCCAGGAGGATTGCTGAATGTGGCCATCAAGATCGCCGAGGATTTTTTGCCGGCGGGAAAGACGATTGTCACAACTAAGGGCCGGCACTCATCAGATGACACTCAAGCTAAATCTGAAAATAACAACGGGGAATTTTTGGATTGGCCGATGGTGGTCATGATCAATGAAGGTTCTGCCTCAGGGAGCGAGATCGTAGCAGGTGCGTTAAGGGACAACAAAAGAGCGGTGTTGGTCGGGGTCAAATCTTTCGGTAAAGGTTCAGTGCAATCCGTGATTCCATTACCTGACGGATCGGGGTTGCGTTTGACCACCGCCAAGTATTTTACCCCGTCTGGAGTGTGCATTAACGGTATTGGGATAACCCCTGATGTGGTGGTTGAAGAGGGTGTTTCAAAGAAAAACAGGGATACTAAAGATGATAAAATCAGTAAAGAAGGCAATGAAGATGTAGACTCCATATTTTCTGATCTTGAGCATAAAGATGACAAAGATAAAACATTGTCTTTGGAAGATAAAAAGCAGATGGAATTAAAGAAGAAGGACCAAGAAGACACCCAACTGCAAAGCGCCATCAATGTTATTAAAGGCATCAAGATATACCGCAGGTTTCAGCAGAAATAAGCAAATTCTAAACAAATTTAAATGGCCAAAAGAAAAAAATCAACGTCTTCCAAGTCCAAGAATGATACAAGGGTCGCTTCGATCATTCTTGGTTTGTTTGCAGCGGCAATTATATTGTTTTTTATTTTTACAAAAGCCAAAGAACCTCAAAAAGTGCCGCATAAAGTAAATATGGTGGCTGCCAGTACAGGGCTTGGGGAGACCCATATACCTTATGAAAACAGCAGGCCTCTTGAACCGTCTTTGCCTGCCTCCTTGCCGCCACCGGGCAAAGGAGGAAAAATTGCGATCATCATTGATGATTGGGGGCAGACAACTGCCAATTGTAAATATTTGGGTGAAATACCAGAACCATTGGCAGTGTCCATATTGCCAGGTTTACGTCACACCAAGGATGTTGCCAATTGTGCCAAACTTTATCATAAACTGACAATGCTTCATTTACCATTGGAAGCGCTTCATAATTATGATTTGTATCCGCCGGATTATATTATCAAGACAACCATGAAAGCAGCCCTGGTCTCTAAAATAGTCGATGATGATTTGGCGCAATTGCCTAGCATAGAAGGCGTCAATAATCACATGGGTTCAAAAGCCACAGGGGACAAGGCCTTGATGAAGATCATTTTTAAAAAGATAAAGAAAAAGGGACTGTTTTTTGTCGACAGCATGACAGCACATAATTCCATTTGCACGGTGTTGGCTGATGATATGGGCCTGACTTTTGGGAAAAGAGATGTTTTTTTGGATAATATCAATACCCCTGAGGCTATCACCAAACAATTCATGGTCCTTGCCAAAAAAGCCCGCCGCAGAGGCTATGCAGTGGCTATCGGCCATGACAGGCATTTGACCATGCAGGTGATCAAAGAAGAAATTCCATTGCTGGAAAATCAAGGTTTCGAAATTGTCAGTATTAAAGAGCTGTTAAAGAACAAGTCATGAATATTTTAGGCATTGAAACTTCCTGTGATGAGACCGCTGCCGCGGTTGTTCGTGGCGGGGTAAAGGTGCTTTCCAATGTGGTTGCCACCAGTCTCAAAGACCACCAACGTTTTGGCGGTATTATCCCTGAGATCGCTTCCCGTCGTCAGATAGAATTCATTCATTGGGTGGTCGCTGAAAGCCTGGCCAAGGCCCAAATGTCTCTTAAAGACATTGATGCTGTTGCTGTGACCCGTGCCCCAGGATTGATCGGTTCTTTGCTGGTAGGATTGTCTTTTGCCCGTGCGTTAAGCCGTGCTAGTTCCAAGCCTTTAATTGAAATTGACCATATCAAGGCCCATTTATACGCCAATTACCTGCAACTGCCAAAAGAAGGCCAGCATCATGAGCGTAGCGGAAAATTGTTTGTGCCGGCCTGTCCCCAAAAATGTTTGCCTGCTGTAGGCCTTGTAGTCTCAGGAGGGCATTCCAGTCTTTTTTATGTCAAAGATTTTAAAAATTTCAAATTGTTGGGCGTGACACGCGATGATGCGGCTGGTGAGGCTTTTGATAAAGTAGCGCGTATTTTAGGCCTTGGTTATCCCGGTGGCCCTGTGATTGACCGGTTGGCGGCTAGTGGTATCAATGAAGAAATAAAATTTCCACAAGCACCAATGAAGGGCAGTTATGATTTTTCTTTTAGCGGGACTAAAACTGCAGTGTTTTATTATGCCCAAAAGAACAAAGATAAACCTGGTTATTCGCCGGCAAAAGTAGCTTATGCTTTTCAAGAAAGTGTTGTAGCTGTGTTGGTGGAAAAATCCCTACAGGCCTGCCGGAAACTTAAAGTCAATACGCTTTTGATTGGTGGAGGTGTTGCCGCTAATTCAGCCTTGCGCCGTCAATTGCAAGCCAAGGCAGATGCCCAGGGTGTAAATGTGTTTTTTCCTCCGATGGCCTTATGTCTGGATAATGCCGCTATGATCGCGGGATTGGCCTATCATTGGTGGAATTGACATACACATCTCCGCTTGGTGCGTCAAGAAGGGCACGTAAATCGATTGCTTGAGGAGCTATTTTATTATAACATAGATAAGCATTTAACTTGTTAATGAGCCCCGCCTGGCAGTTGGCCAAGCGGCGGGTTCCAAAAAAGAGAGGTTCCAGTGGCCTTTAACCGACGTGAACATAAAGAAATACCTGAAGAAAAGATCATTGAAATCAATGCCCAGATGGAAGGGACCTTGACTTTTGCTGATGCAGTGAATTTGCGGATCAATGGCCGGTATACGGGGAAGCTTGATGCCCGGGGTACGTTGACCATTGGGCAAACCGCCCAAGTTGAAGCAAATATTGTTGGTGAGAACATCATTATTGCCGGAAAAGTCAAAGGCAATGTCGTTGCGAAGAAAATGTTGGTCCTGATGCCGTCAGCTGTCCTGTATGGAGACATTTCGACGCCTAAATTAAACATTGTTGAGGGGGCGGTTTTTCAAGGGCGTTGTCATATGTTGGAAGATGTCTTAAGCATTGATGATTTGGCGCAATATTTGGAAATCGAAGTGCCCGCCATTTTAGAATTAGCGACAACAGGCAAGATACCTGCGGTCAAAGAAGGGGACAGCTGGAAATTTGAACGGGCCCAGATTGATCAGTGGGCCGCTTCCGGGAGAGTCAGGTCATGAGCAGTCAATACATCACCGTCCGTGAAACAGCGCAAATCCTGGCCGTGTCCGAGAAAAAGGTCATGGACTTGATTGAGGGCGGTAATTTGCAGGCCTACAGGATTGCCGACCAATTCTTACGCCTTAAACGTAATGAAGTCGTTAATATGCTTTCCACAGGCCAGGTGGTCTCTGAAAATGTCACCCACAGTTACACTAAGGGAGAGCGCGTCCGCGACTTTTTTTATTTTAATGATTTTTATTTGATGGCCTTCGTCATTATTGGGGTCCTGCTTTATATTATTTTCTTCACCTATTAATTGTACGGCAAACTTACCATGTATGGGGAAAATCCGCAAAATCAACGGTGTCTATTACATCGAATTTTATGCCCGTGGCTTGCTTTATTCACAGGTTGCCGGGAGTGATTTAGAAGAAGCCAACAAGTTGTTATGCCAGGTTGAAGAGAAAATTGCTGGCGGAGAAGCGTTAACCATTACCCGTCATATAGACCTTTCGGATTTTTATGATCGTTTTGACGCCGAAGCCAGGGCACTATATGGCCCTAAAAGCGCCGAGCGATTTTCCAGCACCATCGAGGATTTTAGCGGTTTTCTCAATAGGCATTTCCCTGACGTCTACCATCTTTCCCAGCTGACACCGGCCATCATCGAATCATACAAAGCTTATTTGTTAAAAACACGAAGGATAAAAATCGTCAATTTGTCTATTCTTCTATTAAGGGATGTCCTGGAATTCGGAATTAAATTGGGGTTTCTTAACGATAATCCCAGCTTGCATGTGCGTCTGTTACCCTGGCCCAAGATATTAGACCGTAGGCCGACGGCTCGCTATGACAAGGCCAAGCAACTATTGCCCAAAGGGGTAGGTTTAGGTAAGTTTGCCCAATTAATGAAGCTTTCGGATATCTCTCGGGCCATTTACTATTCAAATTTAATTCCATTAAGCAGGGAAGACATGTATAATTAACAGTTTTTAGGATGCGGGTCGGTTATGGAGACGAAAACATCCATTACAATTCTATTGCAGTTGGAAAGGAGTAAATTATGCAGGATATGAATGCATATTTAATATTTAATGGGAATTGCCGTACGGCCATGGAATTCTATAAGCAATGCTTAGGGGGCGTGCTTCATATGATGTCTTACTCTGAAGCTCCTGGGTGTTCTGACCTTCCTCAAGAATATAAAGACTGGATAATTCATTCACGACTTACTTTTAAATCAACAGTATTAATGGCTTCTGACACGCGACCTGGGATGCCCGTTCAACAGGGAAATAACTTTTTTATTTCCATTAATTGCGAGAGCATTCAAGAAGTGGAAAATCTTTTCAAAGCCTTGGTAGTTAAAGGTGAAGTCAATATGCCTGTGCAAGAAACCTTTTTTGCCACACGATTTGCAATGTTGAAAGATCAGTTTGGAATTAAATGGATGTTGAATTTAGAAAAACCTAAACTTCATGATACGGTTAAAATAGCAGCCGGTCAGATAGAAAATCATAGTTGATTGATGGGCCAAGTATTCTTACTCAATGAATGGAGATAGGAAAATGAGAAAAGTGTTGTTGATTTTAATATTGGTTCCAATGCTATGTGGTTGTGGTGTTGTGGGAATTGAAGATGGTCAAAAAGGTGTTAAAGCGGATTTTGGGAAAATTAGTGACGAACCTATAGAGACTGGCTGGCATTTTTATATCCCGATGTTTACCTGGATTGAAGTTTGGAACGTCAAAACACAACAGATTGAAGAGAATGCCAACGTCCCATCATCTGAAGGATTGGTCTCACAGCTTGATATTTCCATCCTATATCACATTCCTCCAGACAAAGTTGTTTTCGTCAGGAAGACAATCGGAAGTGATTATCAAACTACAGTTCTTGAGCCGTACATAAGAGAAGCTGTACGAAGCACTGCAAGCGCATATCAAGTAAGTGCTTTATATAGTGATGCTGGAAGAAAAGAAATTAGTGAAAAAATGATTACCTATTTGAGAGATAAATTAACCGATAGAGGAATTGTAATTGAAGACGTTCTCATAAAGGGCGTTCAGCTTCCACAAGTATTTGCCGATAGCATTGAAACTAAGTTAAAAACAGAACAAGAATCTCTACAAAAACAGTTTGAATTGATTAAGGCCAAGAAAGACGCAGAAATCGAGGTCGCTAAAGCCGAAGGAATCGCCCAAAGTAATAAGATAATCGCCAATAGTATTTCGGAGAATTATTTGAGGTACAAATTCATCGAGAATTTAAGCGTGGCGTCAAAAGAAGTTGTCTATGTTCCTACGGAAGCCAATTTACCTATTTTAGAAGCAACAAGACATGAGGCATCCAAATAAAATATGCCACAATTCTATTACAGTCGTCTAAATTGAGTTCAGACAAAGATTTTAAAAGTATCACAAGTGCAGTAAAATAATTGGTCCATGATTTTGAGAGAGGTGGCAGAGTAGCCGAATGCGGCGGTCTTGAAAGGCAACAAGTATTCCTAATGGCCATTATTGGTCATCACTAAACAGCATCTTTATTGATGAGAAACATAAGAGAATTTAGTGTCATTTAATGGTATGAAATGGTGAGTAATGACCAGTAATGAAAAAATCTATTACAAATCTATTACAGCCCTAATATGAAGAAAATTGTTAAGAAATCCACCCTGTCTAAAAGCCTTGTCGATGATATCCGTTTGCTCATCAACGCGACTCGCCAACAGGTCGCTCAGGTTGTAAATTCTTCTTTGGTCATCCTTTATTGGGGTATTGGTAAGCGAATCAAGAATGAAGTTCTGAAAGATAAAAGAGCGGGTTATGGCCAAGAGATTCTTGTGACGCTGTCGAAACAATTAGTCGTTGAATATGGTCATGGATTCTCTGTGCCTAATCTATCCCGTATGGTTCGCTTGGCAGAATGTTTTTCAGATGAGAAAATTCTTTCGACACTGTCGAAAGAATTGAGTTGGAGCCATTTTGTAGAGATTATTCCCTTAGAGGACTCATTAAAACGTGATTTTTATGCCGAAATATGTCGTCTTGAACGATGGAGTGTAAGGATTTTGCGTCAAAAGATTGGAGGGATGCTCTTTGAACGTACAGCACTTTCCAAAAAGCCCGACCATTTAATTAAGCAAGAGTTAGAAATCCTTCGCAAAGAAGATAAAGTATCCGCAGATTTAGTTTTCCGTGACCCTTATTTCTTGGATTTCTTGGGATTGAAGGGTTCTTATTCAGAAAAAGATTTGGAAATGGCAATACTCAGGGAAATGGAGGCTTTTCTTCTGGAATTAGGAGTGGGTTTTACATTTGTAGCACGTCAAAAAAGGATTACGGTTGACCATGAGGATTATTACATTGACCTACTTTTATACCATAGGAAGCTTTGTCGATTAGTCGTCATAGAATTAAAGTTAGATAAGTTTAAACCTTCTGATAAAGGACAAATAGAGCTTTATTTACGTTGGCTTGAAAAGAATGAAAAACAATCTGGGGAAGAAGCTCCGTTAGGTCTGATTTTGTGTGCGGGGAAGTCAGATGAACATATTGAATATTTACAATTAGGTAAAAGTGGTATACGAGTTGCTGAATACATGACCGAAATGCTTCCAAAGAATATTCTGGAGCAAAAGCTTCATAATGCAATCAAGATGGCTCGAGGGCAGATTGAAAATCGTAGTTGAGAGCTAAGAATATTTGATTTAAGAAATAAATTGTAGATTTTATAAGTATATTAAACTAAAGTAGTTCCGATTTTGGAGAGGTGGCAGAGTGGCCGAATGCGGCGGTCTTGAAATCCGAAAAAAGCCTTTTTCACAACCCCTTCAATTTGCTAAAAAGACCGCTGTCAGCGACGATGAATAGCTTTTCTTTGCTTTAAGATACTTTTGGATTTTTTAAGCATTTTTAATTTCAAACCGTCACAATTTGGACACCAAAAAGTGAGGTCAAAAATGCCCCTACAGCATATTAAGAAATTCATGACACGATTTTATGACAAAATTTTTGTTACCCTTTGGGTGGACGGATTTTTGTTTTCAACACTTATTGGAATAGCACAACATTCCTTGGTATTGACTGTATTGATGCTGGTAGGCTTATCCTGGCTCATTTGTAGGCCCAAAGGAACTGTTTATATGGTTGTTGCTATGAGTATATCGTGGGGATACATAGGGGCTAGTATCGGATATAGCTTCGGTGGGTGGATTTGGGCGATGATATTTGGATCGTTGTTTTTAATTCAAGGCCTACGAATACATTGGCGAAAGTTACAACTATCATGGGTCGATGTCAAATTTGGTGTAAAAGACAAAATTCAATACCAATATAACTGGTATTTGAGACGTCAGAATTTAAATTAATATTGCCTGCTTTCTAGATTGATACAAATCTAGCACGATCTGAACCTCACCAAATATTAAATAATAAGGTATCAATTAGTTCCTTTATATTTGGCCAAAATTTTAGTTAAGCGGTGTAGAATCAAGTATACGATTAAATGAATTAGCCGATCTTGCCGAATTTTAATTGATTCGTATAAGAAAATATGACTAATATAGACTTTGGGAATTTAAAGAAATTATTTGTAGAAAGAAATAGGACAGATTTTCATGAATATGAAGAATCTTATAATGAGCTTTGCAAGAGAATAAAAGAATCGCTCTGCGCAGAGCCTTCGGGAGAATGGGGTGACCCAAAAAGGATTAGAGACTATTCATTAGTTTTGCGACAAATTCTTCTACACAGGGCTATTAATTTATTTTCTGGTGCTCTTATTGCGCTTCTGCATCAAAATATATACTCAATGGCTCTTTCTATTAGAGGACATTTTGAGACGACAGCAGCTTTAGGGTATTTGTATAATAGATTACATTCATTATCCGAAGGTAATATTGAGGCAAGAACAGTTCATCACGATATTCTAAATCAAATTTTAGGCTCAAAAGAAGAAATTTTAAAAAAAGGTATGGAGCAATACGGTCTTGAGACTAAACACGTTTTAGATATGCTTCAATGTGCTGATAAATCGATAAGTAAAAATATACTGGAAGAAGTGGCCAATAAGCACACTATCCTAACTGGTTCATACAATTTTTTATGTGAGTTCTCACATCCGAATTATCATTCAAATCAAATTGCGTTTGAGCTCAAAACGGAAGAAAAGAAATTTGTTTTTATGTATAATAAACCTCCAATAGATAGAGATTTTAACGTAGTAGGTTGGCTACCGATTAGTAGTGGTTTGTTTATAGAGTTGTTTGATAGGATCGAGAAAGTATTACCGAAGTTATAGGTTATTTAGCAATATATTTTATTAGTACTAAAGTATTTCAATCTCTGAAGCAACGTATCTGGCGCTATATTAGGATGCGTTTGGTTGCATTTGTATTTGTGTTAAATTAAATAGTCTGGAGGGGGTATGACCAATCATAAAAATGATGAGGCGCGGATACCAAATTTTAGTATGGCATTTCAACAGATGGCTAGTTTTGTAGCCATTTCAAAGACAAGAGACTTTACCCACACACTTGATGAACTTGTTCAACAAACTTTTATTATTTTGCCCCAAGATTCCTTTACAACCCCAGCGAGTATTGGTTTAGCTATTCACACTTTATTTGGTATTAAGCTTGCCGATAAAGTAATTGCCTTATCCATTGAACGTTTAAAAAAGAAAGAGAATATAGTTGTATTTACTGGGAATCAGATGAGTTTGTCGTCAATGCTACGCAAGGATTTGGAAATGCGAATCACTGATGCAAAGCGTATTGAAGAGGAGGTTAAGCAAACATGGCTAAGCCAAATATCTGGTCAGTATCCTCATTTAGATTCTGAAAAGCTGTGGGGGGCATTAAGAGTGTATTTAGCTCAGGCATTCCGACGGCACGGAATTCAGACTATTGCTTTATTAGATTCCACCGCAGAAGTTGCGAAGGAACAATTAGGTAGTCTCTCTTCAATTCTTCACTCTGTGATTAAAAAAGAATTTTCCGAGGATCAGCATGAAAATGCCTATGCAGCAGTGTCATCCTTTATTGCAACAGTGCGTTTAGATAAAAATAGGGCAGAATACATTGCGCAGTTAGCTGATGGAGCTTTTAATTATTTTTCTTTGACAATAGCGCCTGAAATATCTGCAAAATTACGAACAAAGCTAAATCCGTTAACGTTATTTTTGGACACAAATTTTCTTTTTGGCATCTTAAATTTGCATGTTAATCCACAAGTCGATGTTTCAGCTGAATTGATTGAAACAATCCATAAATTTAAATTGCCATTTAGATTGCGCTACCATGATGCAACAAGTATCGAAATATCGAATACAATTGTCCATTTTGGTGGTGAACTACGTAAGCAAAAATGGCCTCAGCAAATTAGCCGAGCAGCGGTTCAATCAGGAATGTTTTCAGGTGCTGAGCTTAGGTATCATGAGAAGAATGCAGATGAATCTATTGATGTCGACGATTTCTTGGCTCCTCACAGGCATTGGGAGATTTTATTTAAAGATAAAGAAATAAATATTCATCGCGTTGATTCCTCTCAAGAAAGACTCCGCTCTAGAGCAACGCT
>CAYZLU010000005.1:0-22465 GCA_964479285.1 uncultured Planctomycetales bacterium
AGTTCTTCCAAGATTTTCTCGTCTTCATCAATAATGGCAATTTTCCTATTTTTCATTTCCATCTCCTATCTATGGTATTAAAAATAACGGTTCCCAAAGAACAGATTGTTTAAAAAGACGCTTGCCTCCTCAGGCGTAGTTTTTATTTCCTTTAATTTAAATCTATATGGACGTATTTTATTAATAGGCTGGAATCGAATCAATTATACCAAGGTATGATACAAACTCCCGACGAGTAAAGAGAACCGCGTATGAATGGTGTCGCCTGTTTGGATAATCAACTTCTTATTCTTCAACAGCTGCAGATCTTTGACCATCTTTTTTAGAAGCGGATCATCCAAATGGTCTGGATATCTTTGAATAAATTTCTGGTAAATGTTTATTCCCATACCGTAATCATGCAATTTGGTGACACACAATAGATTTATTGCATTAACCGCTTCCTGCACAGTTTTACCGGTTGGGTATTTCATCATGATCTCTCCCATTGTTTTGACTGTGCTGGACCAATCTTTTTGGTTAAGATGACATATTGCCATCATCCTTAAAGCATTATATTCAAGTTTTGATTTTGGATATTTGAGTGCAGTTCTCTGATAAAATTCCAAGGCATTCCTGTACGCTCCATCGGTATAAGCCATTTGGGCCCCTGAAGCGGCCAAATGGCTGGCCAAATATAGGGGGGCAGAAAAACCTAGGCTCGTGAGAGGATAATCTTGAATGATACTCTTATATATTGCCGATGCTTTATCCCAGTGGCCTTCTAATTCATAAGTCCTTGCAATGGCCCATTCTGCCTGTGCCGACAATTCCTTGTCTTGACCGACAGCTTTTTGATATTCCAAACGGGCTAGAGGGAAATTCTTACTTAATGAATAAAGATTTCCTATCATCAGTTGTGCGCTCTTGGCATCTATGGACCCATTATATTTTTTGATAAAAACCCGGTATCTGTTTGCCAGCTGGTTAATTGTATAATCTGGGGTCGATTCCCGATGAGAGGCAATATACCCGAGCTTGCGATTGATCCCCCAAAGTTCACGTTCAGCGCAATAATCACCACGCGAACTTAACAAAGAAAGGGACACATAAACAAACAACAAGATACTTACCAGGATCAGATTTAATTTCTTCATAATAATTATCCAATTTAATTCTAGGGATGTGGTCCTCATACCGGACACTCCTAGTTAGTCGCTGTTACCTTAATGGCTTTATTAGAAATTAGGCCTTCTAAATTTTCTCTTTTATAAAGGTAATAGGTCGTTGTAGCGGTGACAATGCAAATATTGATACCAGTTACCACAAAAACGCTTAGGGCAATTACTAAAACCTTGATCTCAGGTGATGTCATTTCAGTCAGGGAGCCAATATTATCCCGCATCAATAAAATAGGAAGATAAAATAGTGTCGGGACCAGCACAAGGGTAAATGTTAACCAAAAAGAACGAAATAATACCTTAAAATTACCTATTAGGGCACCCAAAAATTTCTTTTTCTCCAATACGATCAACACAGGTATATAAATTAATGATGCTGTCACAAAAATGCCATATATAAGTTGGGCGTATGGGGCGGTATAAAATACGAATTTCTTGATCCAAAAGTGGGAACCTGCCGTTGAATGTATTTGAAAAGCTCGATGTAACAAAAGGCCATAGGCTTTGTCAAAGACCTGAAACAACAGCAAAGATATCAATGAATATAAGACAATGTAAATATACCCATGTAAAGACTTTTGTAACGAAGTCTTAAAATTGACCTTTTTTTCATTGTTAATATCAGCGACCATATCCACGATCACTACTGACAAAATGCTGCTTAAAAATAAATAAATAACAATTTGAGAATAGTAAAACAGCTTTGGCAACAGCATCATATACATTGGATAATGCAAATACTCCTCCCCCCAAATGCGGCTGATGATAGGAGTAAAGAATATCGATAGCGGATAACGAGGTAAAAAATAGAGGATTTCGAGAACCACAAGATTGATAAAAACAATAATGATAAAAGGAAAAAAAATCTGCTGATGTTCAAACTTAAAAAGACCATACGCCAAGCGCAAAACAGTAAGAGGTGTTTTCATTTTATTATTATTATGGGAAGGATAAAAAAATCAATTGTACCAAGGTATAATAGGCGCATTCTTAATCATTCGTTTGTCTTTGACGGGTTGATTAACGTTGACCCTTGACTCAAGATTTATGGCCAACCGCAACAGTAACTGCTGTAGATGTTGTCGATACTCCAAAACTGTCGGTGGCTATAGCTGTGAAACTGTATATTCCTGAAGGAACATTGATCCAAATAAGCCTATAGGGACTGCTAAATGATGTCCCAAAATACGATCCATTATAATAAAAATCGACTTTTACGATTGTTCCCCCGGTCTCAGATGCATCTGCAGTCAATATAAGATTCGCAGGTGTAGTATACGAAGCATTATTAACAGGAGACATCAGACTGACAGTTGGCACAACAGTGGCATTAACAGTCACTGAAACCACCGAAGAATTTGCTGTCGCTCCAGTACTGTCGGTCGCTTTAGCTGTCAAACTATAAGTTCCTGATGGAACATTAATCCACATAAACCTATACGGACTATTTGTGACTGTTCCGATCAAGGTCGGCCCGTTATAGTATGCCACCTTACTTATAGTCCCATCGGCCTCTGAAGCTATGGCTGTAAGAATAATATTCGCGGGAGCTGTGAATGAAATATTATTGCTCGCTAAACTTACGACCGGCAGGCCGCGGACCTGGACAGCAACTGCTGTTGATGTCGTTTGATGGGTATTGTTATAAGCTATAGCAGTTAAATTATAATTTCCCGCTGCCACATTGTTCCACGTAATGGTATAAGGACTATTCATAACTGTCCTCAACAAGCTTGATCCCTTATAGAATGCCACCATATTGATAGATCCGTTGCTCTCTGATGCTTGGGCCGTAAGAACAACACTCGCAGGAGCTGTAAACGAAGTATTATTACTCACTAAACTTATGACCGGCAAGCCTTTAACCTTAACAGCGACTGCTGTTGATGTTGTTTGGTTGTTATTATCATCATAAACCATAGCAGTTAAACTATAATTTCCAGCTGCCACATTATTCCAAGTAAAAGTATATGGACTGCTTGTTACTGTTCCGAGCAGGGTTGACCCGTTATAGAACATTACCTTACGGATAGTACCATTAGTCTCTGATGCTTTGGCTATGATAGAAATATAAGAACCAGCCGTAAAATTACTTCCATTGGCAGGACTCGTTATAGTAACTACCGGTGACGGTGGGGCTGTTACTGATACTGTTATCGGGCTTGAAGTCACTGAAACACCATGGGCATCCGTGGCCTTGGCAGTATACGTGTAGCTTCCCGCAAGAAGATTGGCAGCAACGTAATTATAAGGAGATGTGCTGCTTCTTCCTAAAAGTACACCCGCTCCATTGAAAATGGAGATATTAGAAATAGTCCCATTGGTTTCAGAAGCAATGGCATCAATAATGACATTTGAACCGGCTGTAAAAGCACTTCCACCAAGGATCGAAATCGCAATGACTGGTAACGATGGAAGAACAGGCTTATTTGTAATTGTGAATGTAACAGGATTTGAAGTCCCCGAGACACCAGAAGTATCCGTGCCTGTGGCAGTATAAGTATACGTACCGGCAACGGCATTGGTGTCAATATAATTATAAGGAGATGTACTGCTTACTCCTAAAAGTATACCTACTCCATTGTAAAGGGACAAATTGGAAATAGTCCCATTCGTCTCTAAAGCTGTGATAGTGATCGTTACATTCGAGCCGGCTGTAAAACTGCTTCCACTGGTTGGGCTTGTTATAGAGACTACAGGTTGTGGTGCTGCACAAGCAAAATTAGAACAGCTGCCGCTACAGCAATCTGCGTTAAAAAAGCAGCCATATAAATTCGCAGCGCAGGAGTTTAGTTCCAATGCACCTATAGACGGTGGATCCTTTCTTGTTACATTGTGATAATCATTCCCATTTTTCCAATAAGTTAAACCAGCGGTACCTGAAACAATGGCAGGACTGCTGCCGTTTAATGAAACTAAGCCTGCTGCCGCGTTACCTTGATAAAAAGTATCGGCCGCCCCACCTGCTGTACCCATAGGGACAGTGCTGGCAAATCCAGGATTTATACCACACTTATCATGAGGACCTCTACAACCTTGATTGTTATTCTTAGTACCATAGACAATATTATAATCTTCGTTCAGGACTAAATTGCCACAAGTCCCTGTACCATTACCATCGCTTCCATCATTGTAATAATATGAGGATTGAGAATTACCTCCTGCCGCGTTAGTGGAGGTATCATCGAGCCAATTGTATCCGCCAAGAACTATATTATTATTGAGATTGACCGCAGTGCTTGCATTACATCCGGTGTTAGGGCTATCTGAGGTTTCGAATGCAATGGCATTGCTGAGAATAGTATTATTATAAAAGTCTGCGGTACTTCCATTCGTCACATTAAAAACGATTGCGCTGCCAGCAGCTCTACAACTATCACCAGGCTGCATTCCTCCTGGTAATGATTGTGTAGCTTTATACCACCATCCGCAATCTGCAATAATAACGCTATTTGTTACATAATCATTGAGCTTGCTGATTTTTAATTGCTGGCCAGCATTCCCCTCAAATCTCATTTTATCTATTTGGATGGTCCCATTGCCGGCAGTACCATGTAAAAGGTCAAGGCCATCTTGGGTATTAAAACTTATCGAGCCAGGGCCAGTAATAATCCAGTTTCCCGATGTACCGCTGGTGTCGTTGCCAAAAGCTAAACCATCTCCATAGCCGCCAGAATCTTGGCCAAAGCAATTTGTATAATTGGCTGGATTGTCTTTCCCAAGCTTGGTAAGAGGGTATGCTTCGACACACCCATTCCATTCGATAATGGGCTGGTTAAAAGTCACCGTGCCTGAGATAGTGGCAGATGTTCCGGTGGTGAATCCATCAAACCCATTACCAATAATCCACAGCCTTGTAAAGGTAGCACTGCCTAAATTTCCTGTACTGATCCCATCTATTGCTAACCCATGAATATAAATATCGGTCAGTGTCAAACCGGTTCCTGAGATGACAATACCACCTTCTGCTAATGGCCCAAAAGGAGATGTACTGACTTGGCATCCCTGAACGGGATCATTAAAGGCACAAGCATCATGGTCCGTTATTTCCAACCATTGAAGCCTAATATAATCATTCTCTGCCCTAAGAACATTGTATATTCTCCCAGTTCCCCATAGTTGCGGCATATGAGTCCCAGTCCCTATGATTGAAGTTGGTTGAGAGGTACTTATACCAGCTGGAATTTCCGCCAATTCACAATCGTATGAAGCCCCCATCGAACAAGATGGGGTAGTATTTGCTACGGTATCATCGTATCCGATCAAGTATTGGGCTTGTTGGCCGGGGTTAATATCACTATCACCGTCTATATAAAGAGTGTCCCCTCCAACCATTGTTCCTGGTTGTGGATTGTCATAGTCCCAACCTATAGCATATCTAGGATGATTAAATGCACACGCCGCCCCAGTACCAAAGCCGGGATAAACTGCATTGGTTGTCCCTGTACATTGAAAAGGAGTCCCCCACCCGTCACGAGCATACCAAGTAGTTGCATAGGCACTGATAGCAGTAAAAGAACTCACAGCTAACATTGCTATAATGCCTAACATTAATTTTCTGGTGTTCATACCGGGACCTCCTGGAGCTATTAAAACTCAATTAAAATTCTAAACACGTAACCAACCTATTTTTGTAAGAATTCATTTCTTGGCGCAAAAAATCCATCTCTTCAGAATTATCTTCAAGTAAGCCATATAAAAGTTCATGATGTTCCTGGACAGTGTGGTAAAAATATTTATAAATGTCCGTTTTGAGAACGGTAAGATTGATGGAAAGATTGATGACTTCTCTCAGGGACAAGTATGAAGGCTTCAAATGCAACAAATGATGGTCCACCTTAACTTCTATGGCAACCTCGCTTTTGGGCGAAAGTGGAAATATTTCTCTTAACTTCTTTTGATGATACCGTGCATGTTTCTCAAATTGCTGGCATTCACGATGAATGGTATGATTATGCAGTAACCCTGATAGGGACTGGTAACAAACAACTATCAATGACTCTAGACAAATAAGTGTCTCTAGTTTATCGACATCCACATGTCGTGCGATATGATTTGCTTGATGTCCAATATGAGCTTGTTCTAATTGGAGGGCCATGGGTATTCTTCTCCCTTTCGTAGCTTAATGTTATTCCCCCCTCCTTTGGATTGATGTTACCAAAGGAGAGGGAAAATCCTATCCTGCAAATGCCAAGTTACCCACAAATGGTAATTTGCGTCGCAGGGCAAATCCTGCCATGGCAAGCAATCCAACACCGAATAAAGCTACTGTTATTGGTTCCGGAACAGGGGCGACACCATTGATCAAAACTGTAAAATCATTGTAATCCAGATCAGCGGGTGCTCCAGTTACAGTGTTAGTTATTGGTATATCTTCAAACGCCAATAAATAAGGATCTGAAAGCGTTATTGGTGTAGTAAGGCCGGTGTGAGGATCCGAAATATAAATCTGTGTCCCTGTCAAAGAGGACAAATTATATGCCAGCATGTGATCCATACCATCGGAATTAAGGGCAGGGTTAGAATACCAGGTGTACCCATTGGGGGGAGTAGTGAACTGAGTAGGGGGAGTAGGTGTGTACACACTCTTTATAGCAACACCGAATTGAGTGCCTACAGGAAAGGCCGCTGAGGCAGATCCTACATAAGGACTGCTGATCGTGCCATTACCAGTGGCACCAGTTCCAGAAAAGCCAGTACCTAAAGGACTAATTAAGGTACTTGGTGTGTTCATGTTATATACTTCTAACGTATTTGTAGCAGCGGCTCCCAAACCAATGACGTCATATCCACCGCTACCTGTTTGCTGCCATGTACTGGCATCACCTGTGTATTCAAGGTTGTCAATCTGGGCATTATTAGTGAAGCTTGTACCTAATAATGAATTGACGGCACTATAAACTTCATACCCAGTTCCTCCAAAACCACCGCTATTTGGAGTAGCAATACCACTCGGACCATAATAGCCATCTGTCATGGGAGCTGGAAATGGCCCTTCTGCCCAAGCACCCTGGGCTGTGAATGCCAGCATTACAGCTAATATTGTTAAAGATACTATTTTTTTCATTTTTCCCCCTTGTTTTTTGATTCGATTAATTAAATTATCTTGCCACTACTCCTGTTAGAACAACACGGACTGTTTTTGCTAAAATCCTTACATCAGTCCACAAACACATCTTTTTAATGTAAAGGATATCGTATTTGATCTTCTTTCTTACATCTTTGATGGTTTCATCAGCCCGATGTAATACCTGGGCCAACCCTGTTATTCCTGGTTTAATATTCAGACGTTTTTCATATTCAGGAATTTGGTGCCTCAAACGTTCAACGAAAAAAGGACGTTCTGGACGAGGCCCAATAATACTCATCTCTCCTTTCAGTACATTAATAAATTGCGGAATTTCATCAATTTTTGATTTTCGCAGGAAATTTCCACCTGGGATCAAACGATTGTCATTTTTGGCGGCCCATACTGGTCCGGAGTATTTTTCAGCATCTACCTTCATGGTCCTGAATTTATATATTTCAAAAAGTTTCCCATATTGACCTACCCGTGTTTGCCTGAAAAAAACAGGCCCCTGCGAAAATATCTTTATGAATAAAGAAGCGAAAAGAAAGAATGGACTTAAAACCACAAAAGCAACAATAGATCCCACCATATCCATCATCCTCTTGGCAATAAAATATGGTTTTGTATTGCTAGTTTTTCTCACACTTACTGTATTTACTTTTTTCACTACTTCTGTCCTTCTTCCTATTACATGCACTTCACTTCCTATTTCTTCTTCTATCATCTCGATGGTGTTCGTATTCATCTAATTTCTCCTTCAACTAATGGTTTTATATTTTTTTCTTTAGCTGTTTTTAAGTTTAGCAACAATTCAATAATTGATAATGGGCCCTTCCCGCTTCTTTCTGACTTTATCCTTGTCGTTACGATTTGTATGTCGAGGATGATTCAATAATACACCTGGTCCATAAATTGATAAGGGCCCCATCCCTTCTTTTTCAGACTTTTTCCCTTCTCTAGTTAAAATAAATTAGAAGTCATCCCAAAACATCCAATGAAGAACCGAGGCTGGCCATGATGGCTTTCTACAAGCAGAGACGACGAAGTGGAGAGACATCAGGGCAAGCGGAATTCCATCGCAGATTTTGGGATGGCTTCTAGATAATCGTATCTTAAGGAAGGTCTCGGAATAATTCAGGCGTGATTAAATTGGTGAAATTCTTGATACTCACAACGGTTTTATTTATATCGCTGTCGGTAACATCCGCTGACAAACGCACCAAAGCGCTGCTGGGATGCCTGCCTAATAATGTGTAAAAGACGATCAAAATCTGTTGTTTCCAATAATTTGAAGTGAAATTATCTCCCACTTTAAACAAGTAATAGGCCATTTGAGTGGAATTCCCCTTGAGCAAGCGCAGTCGGTTGGCATGTATGGTCAAATTTTTATATTGGACCGGTATTGTGTCCCGCACATCTTCTATAATAGTCAAACCGCTGCCCGTATAACAAATTTCAGGTGGGTGCGCCACCTTTCGATTAGTCTGTGAATAAACCAAATACAAATATATTTTTGTTTTATCGACTGAATTGGTGTACAAGCGCACAAAAGCATTCCTGGTTTCTAAGATCGCATACTCATCCTTGGTAATCGGCAAGTCCACTGAGTCCCAAGTGCCGACCGTCTTTGGAAAATGATGAATATCGACCGTGTCTTTCTCCACGGCCTGCTTAAAAAAAAGGCCCCATGAAATAACAGCTGTTGACGCAAGCGTCAGGCCAATGAGCACAATTGATTTCGAGTTTTTCTTCATTTTAATTGCTTTCTCAAAGAATAATAGAAATGTGGTCCTCGTACCGAACACTCCTAATTAGTCGCCGTTTCCTTAAATTTATATTAGAAATTCGGCCTTCATTTTAATTACTTTCTATTCGATCATTTTCTGGACCACATAAAGCAGGCAAAAGGCACCAAAGAATACAATCAATCCAGATATTTCATGAATGGGACCAGTGGCAGTCTGCGTACCCCAAACTTCACTGACAAAAGCCAAAAAAATAATGCGTATGACATTGGTGATAACAGCAATAGGAATCGTTGATAGAAAAAGTATTGTCTTTTTAAGAAACGTTGATTTCATCCCATAAGCAAAAAAGCTGCCCAAAGCCATCAATGTAATCAAGGAACGCAAACCGCTACAGGCATCTTCGACTACCACATAGGCGTGGTGCATAACAATGGTGCTGCCGTGCTGAACACAAAATAGTCCCATGTTATTAAGCGCCATGACCGCAATTTGGGCAGCAAAAATTTTCAACCTAAAACTAAGATTGATGATCACTACCATTGGTAAAGGGACCATGAAAGCCAAGAAAGAAATTGGAAAAAGGAGTTCTTTGAGCACTTTGGAACCATAAAAGTGCAAAATCAGGCCGAACAAGACAATGATCATAGAAAAGCCTGAACTAAAATAAACACGGAAAAGGGAACTGAGCAAATGGATGGCAATGCCTAAAAAAAACAGCCTTAACCCCCAAGGAGAGGTTTCAGGTTTCAATTTTTTTAAAATATCCCTTTTCTGCCAGATCAAAAAGACTGTCACAAATGGGATCAAGATGCCATGACTATAATAGGAATCGCGGGCAAACCAACGGTCCCACATCCATAAAAAGGACGGGACATAGACCAATAAGACAAAAATTCCGATCATCCATTTTTGAAATACATTTATCATTATTGTTCCCTGGCTACGAAAAAGTATTGCCATATTAATATATTAAACAATTTGATATCCGGCAAAGCGCCGACGCTTTTCTTTTTCAGCCCCGAATAGGCCTCCACTACTAATCAAATGCAAAACCCTGATTTTAGAAAATAAGCTCGTATAACCGGACAGCATGGCCGGCATGGAAAATTCTTTTTTGACCCTCTCAGAACCGGCACAACCCATGTCTAAACGCCTTTGGCGATCATTGATTAGGACTAATAACGCGTCTTTCAACTGTTGCGCGTTTTCACGATCAACCAGAAGACCATTAAATCCATTTTTTATCATTTCAGGGTTGCCCCCCACCTTGGTCGCAATGACAGGTTTTTTGGCCGCCATATATTCCAATATGGCATTTGACATCCCTTCACTTAGGGAAGGCAATACACAAATGTCTGCCAATCTTAAAAGGCTTCCCACATCGTCTCGTTTACCTAAAAAAATGACCTCATCTAAAATGTTCAACCCTTGTGCCATATTCTGAAGCTGCCCATCTAATTCGTCCCTCCCTATTAAAACCAACTTCACATCCAGATATTGTTTCCTAACGGCGGCAAATGCTTCCAATAAATATTTGTGGCCCTTAACGGGTTTTAAATTTGCCACATGCATGATAACGATATCATTAATTTTAAGGCCTAACCGAACCCGTACATCTTGCATATTAAGGCCATTCATTACCGGTGACCCGACGCCATTATAGATGACTTCAACGCGTTGAGAAATTACCCCTTCTTCTTTGACTACCATTTGTTTGATTGATTCGGAATTCGTAACTATTCTATTGACCCAATGGTTAATTAATTTATATGCCGCCACATGTAAATTATTACGCCAAAAACCCAAATCCCTGCGATTGGATATAATAGTTTTAACACCGGCCCAATGCCCCCAGAAGGTCCCCCACATATCAGAACTAAAATGATAGGTCATAATAATATCAATGCGGTTGTCATGCAAAAAACGCTTAAAACGAAACCCTTGAATAAATCCTGAAATTCCGTAAATGCGTACAACACGAAAAATATGTAAATGGCTCCCTATTGATTCAATAAGTTCGCGAGAGGCTTGTCCCCAGCAATCAAGACTGACAATGTGGACTTCATATGTATTCTTGTCCAGACCTTGGGCTAATTCATAAATCTGTTTTTCAGCCCCGCCAGCTAAATCAGCCAGGCAATCGGTCAGAAGTACAATACGTTTTTTAAGTATGTTTTGGGGAATCATAATAACGGACTTTTCTCTTGATTTTTGGTGGGTCTATTTGAGGGATTGATTTAACTTTTTTAGGAATCGGTTCTTCAATTGACGGAAGATTTTGAGAAATGACATTCAACCGCGCGACCAGGCCAAGAAAAATCCAAAGATAAGCATTCGGTTCCAAATATGACCAGCGGTCACCAAAAAAATTATTTACCATCATTACGAACACACAACAAAAGAAACCAAGCCCTAATGCTTTTGAAAGATCATCATCCCCTTTTTGATAAAGCTGCCAACTTTCTTTTATAAAACAAAAAATCGTGATGAAAAAAATGATGATCCCAATTAATCCTTGTTCAGTCAATATCTTGACGTAAATATTGTGTGTGTCCCCTAGATCTAGACCCAAATGACGGAATGATCCAAATCCAATACCTATTATCGGGTTTGATTTAAAATAGTCCAGGGACTGTTGCCATATATCGATCCTGCGTTGGGAAGATTCATCAAGCTGACCATATTCAGTTTTAGTTTCTTTGATACGATCAACCACATTTTGAGGTAAAACGTTTTGCCAAAAAAGTAAAACTAAAATCAAAGGGACTAATAATTTTTTGTCCTTAACCGCGAACAAAATAAACATCCCAGCCATCAAGCCGGCATAAGCTCCCCTGGAATATAAAAAAATGACACTATACAGGTTAGCAAGGATCAAAATCAATAACAGCCACTTTTTTATGCCTTTTTTGACAGCATAAAATACACTCATCAGAATTACAGTATAACCATTAAAGAAAGCCGCAACTTCATTAGGCCCTAAAAATTGAAAAGTCCCTTTGATTTGTTCCCGGCCTATCAACCCGGCATGCTCTCTAATCTGGTTAATTGTATAATAATCAACCATCAGCATGGCACAACACATGACAACAAAAACAGTCCATACTTCTTTTTTATTAACGTTATTCTTAAAATTCAAGAAAAAAAGTAGCGGCATAAGCGAAAAATTCTTCCAATCCTGTACCCGGCTATCATGGATATCGAAATGAAGACCTCCATAAAGGTAAAAGTCTCCCCGAAGTAAAGAAAATAAAAGATAAATGACAGTTACTATAGCGATGGTTTTGATGCTTGATTTCTCAACAACCTTTAAATTTAATGGTTTTTTATTTATCATCCCGCCAATAATGGTCCCAATCAGTAAAATATCAATAAATTGGTTTCCCAAAGGGTAAGGCTGTACCTTTTCAACCACATTACGTAATGGAAGAAGAAAAGCCACCAACATCAAAGCCCAGCGGACATTCCCCCCTAAAGCCATGACTGTGCAAAAAAGACCACTACTGTAAAGTCCCAACGGAACAAACGCTTTTAGAAATATTCTAATACCCATTAATCAATCTCTTTCCATGCTGCTCAAGTACAGTCATCTAAAAACACCGGAACAAAAGAGTTTAAAACGATTTCTCGTCATATTATTATCAACGTCTATGCGTTTTAACTCATAGGCGTCCTGGGAATATGAATTTAATCCAGAAACCGTTGTCAAAGAACATAACACATTTAATCTTTGTAAAATGACCTTTGCCCGTTCATCAAAATCTTGTTTTCTTCCATTGGGGAAAGCGAACAACAAGTTCTCGCCATAACTGCTTATTCGCAAACAAGATTTTTGGATCTCTTCACTCAAGGTCCCATCATCCAATTGAGACAAGATTTCATGAGTACACGTATGGGCTCCCCAATGGACAAGCCCTGTTTCATTCATAAAATTGACTTGTTCCCAAGATAACAATTTAAAATTATCGGAATAGGAAAAAGACGTTTTTTCTTTGGATAAAATGCTTTCTATGTAACTAATAAGTTCCTGCTTTTTATCGAGCTTAAGGGCTTTTAATTGATTTGAAATTAAATTAAAGGCCTTTTGTTTGGCCTTCTTAGAAGTTAAATCAGAAATATTTAATCCGAAATTTCTTAAATCAATTTCTTTTACTTCCGTTTCAAAGAAAAGAATGAACAACTTATCAGGCCAAAGCATTTGGTTTTTTCCAATAAAATCAGTTGTCAGGAATATAGTGGCAGGCAAGTTCAGTTCTTTGAGAAGCGGATAGGCAACAGAATAATTATTTTCAAAGCCATCGTCAAACGTAATGATCGCCACATTGTCAGGCAAATGTTCCTGGCGCTGGATTTTACCGACAACATCGCGTAAATGCATAACGGTATAATATTTTTTGAGATATTCTAATTGCCATTTAAATTTTTTAAATGGCAGCTGCCACCAGCATGAAGGCTCGGTCTCCGCCTGACGGCTATTAAAAGATAAGCCGAGATCCGTAGCCCGTGCAAATGCATTTTTCTTTACCATGCTGCAAGCAATTGGCGTTTTTTCTTTTAAAATCCCATGATACATAAGAATGAGAAATCTTTTTCTATTAATAAGCCTAAAAAAATGATCTGCTTTAATCGTTGTCAGACACCAAAAAAGGGCCTCTTTTATTATGTTTTTCATTTAATCCCAGGATTTTCATTAAGGTTCAAACCGAAGCCTGATAAATTGCTATCGTATCTTCATAAACTGACAATGTGTTCCGGACAAGCTTATCGTAATTGAATTCTTTGGAGACTTTTTGGACAGCGTTTTGGGAGCAAGATTTACGCAGGGCTGCATCTTGAAAGAATCGGACAATGGCTTGGGCCAATTCTTGAGGTCTACCTATGGGGACGAGCAATCCATGCTCTTCATTGATGATCATGTCTTTAAACCCACCGACATCACTCGCCACGATGGCACATCCACAGGACATGGCTTCTAAGCAGGCAATCCCACTGGATTCGTAGAAAGAGGGGAATACCACCACTGAAGATTTTCGATATTCGGACACCAATTCATCCGGGCTGACCTCTCCCAAAAAGACTATCGAAGCCGTTGGTGCTTTCTTAGATATATAATCCCGGGCCATACACCCGACTTCTTTTAAAAACATATCCTTACCAGCAAAAACAAATTTTGCTTGGGGACAATAATAAAGAACATTTAAAATTGCATCTGCCAAGGTCAAAATCCCTTTGTTCTTGACCAACCTGCCAACATACAAAACAGAAAAATCTTTGGGAAAAACATGGTCAGGGGTGAATTTGAAAACATCAACAGCATTCAATATGACCCTGGATTTCTCACTATTAATTTTCCAGATTTCAGAAGCAAAATTCGCAAAATCAGAAGATACAATAGAAATTGCATCCGCCCTGTCGATCGTTATCTGCTGCATATACAAAAGCAGTCTCTCCCGCAGATTCAAGCTTCCTAAAGGATTAATACGCCCTTCCTGCCGGTTAAAAAACCACCCATGAAGGCGTAATAAAAAAGGTGTTTTCCGATCAAGAGCATACCAAAATCCAACTCGGAAATAGTCGGTTGCCTCAACAATGTCAATTTTGATAGAATGGATAAGGTCTCGGATTTTCTTCGCTGCGGCCATGGAAAATCTTAGATCTCCAATTGGAACCAATCGATCCATCAACCAATACCCAGCAAAAGGATGCTCAACAAAATCAACAGGATGTATGGTCAACCCCTTGGCTGTGCATTCTCGTAATAGACCCCCTTTGTTCTGGGCAATAATATGGACCATGTGTCCCTGTGCCCCAAGTGCACGTGCTAATTCGAGGGTATACGTTTCAATGCCTCCCCTATCCCGCAAGATATTTCGACATATGAAACAGATATTCATAACAGTCACCCTTATTTGCCGGTCTTTTTCTTAACATGGGTTAAGACGTCATTAACGCTCAAATCCGTCATGCATTTCATTCCGATGGGACAACCAATGTAATTATATTTCCAGGCCTTCGGATACTTACCGTCCCAGTAAATACATGGCTGACAATCAAGATTCTTGGCTATATTATTGATGGGGGAACCTTTTATATTCCAATAGACAGGGTCCGTTGGGCCGCAAACAACGAAAGTTGGGACCTTTAAGGCCCCAGCGATAGACGAAAGACCTCCATCGTTACCGATGAACAATCCCGCTTGAGCTATTAATGCTGCTGTATCCGTTAAGGTCAACTGCCCAATATAGTTTTTTACATGTTTCGAGAATTTTTGCTCATGATTATATTTCTTACCGAAGGCCCTTGCCAACCGGGTCATCTTCCCATTATATCTTAAAAACTCTTCCAAAAATTGGCTGACCACAGGAGGAAAAGAGACGCTGTTTCCAAGCCATAAATCATCCATGGTTCCAACTACAGCGACATCAGGAAATTCATCTGCTAATTTATCGAATTTATCCCACCTTTTCATAGGATACTCTTTTTTACAACCTGGGTATAAAACAACAGTGTCTCGTGAAACTTCAGGAAAAATCCGGTTGGAATGTCCACAATAGGATGTCATGTTTAAATCAACATTGGGATCAATCGCTTTTGCGTATTGCAACATCAAATCAGCTTGTGAACCAAAACGGGTAAAAGCACTTGTATAGTGGCCATGCATGATAATAGTCCGCGCTATATTTTTTAATTCCAAAGGTTTCCAAACCAAAGATCCCATTAAGTAAAAATCGTATAGGTTTTCCACAAAATCTTCACGGACAGATGACACATGCCGCGGTCCTGTCCAATGGCGAAAAAGTTCAATAGGCTTAAAAAGGTCTCCCCGGACATAAACGTCAACATCATGCCCAGCTTTCACCAGCGCATTTACGCATGGCGTTCCCATAACAATGTCACCAATTCCGCCATCAAGATGGATCAGGATTTTATTTGCCATATGACCTTAGGTAAAAACACCGCATTAGTAACTCCGTTTTTTTGTCCGGCTGTAATACGGATAACATCGTTGTTATAAACAATATATGGATGGATCATGTCCTTCTCCCAAAAAGAGACCTTGGTCAAGTAAATACCAGGGGCTAAATTTAAATCTTTAAAAATAACCTTGATGGACGATTTACCGAAAGCTTTCCCTAAGGCCATGCCGGATTCTTTCGAATTTAGCAAACAGCATAAAACACTATCGGAACGAATAATTTCTATGATGACAATAGGGTTCTCGATCTCTTGTTTGATGTTATAGTCAACTTTGATCTCAAAATCTTCACCTGCGGAAAACTCTTTCTTTTCTTTTAAATCTTTGTCATAGGCGGCCACACTTGTGATTTCGACAAGTAATTCCTGTTTGACGGCCACCTTGCCTTGCTCTTGCCGGACTTTTTTCTTAAAATCTTCTTCGTTCTTCTTAAAAATGATGTTTTGATAATACGGAATGACCTCATCCGTTGGCCCATCTTTAATTAATTCCCCGTGGTTAAGCAAAATGACCCTTTTACAAAGGCTTTGGATCAAAGAAATCTGGTGGGACACAAGTAAAATCGTTGCCCCACAACCCAAGAGTTCCCTCATTTTCTGGGCGCATTTGGATTGAAAAGCAATGTCACCCACTGACAGCACCTCATCCACAATAAAAATCTCCGGGTCCATATGAACGGCCACAGAAAAACCTAAACGTGAGTACATCCCTGATGAATAACGCTTGACCGGCGTATCAATAAAGTCTTCAACCCCTGAAAAAGCGACAATCTCATCAAATTTACGGTCGATTTCACGGCGTTTCATCCCTAAAATAGTGCCATTTAAATATACGTTCTCACGGCCGGTTAGTTCCGGATGAAAACCTGCCGTCACTTCAATCAAGGCGGAAAGCCGGCCATTGATGGTCATTTGGCCTTTGGTCGTGCTTATAATGCCGGAAAGTAATTTTAAAATCGTGCTTTTGCCAGCGCCATTAGGGCCCATTATGCCCACCACCCCGCCTTTAGGAATAGTGAAATTGACATCTTTAACAGCCCAAAATTCATTTTCACTAAGGGTAATGTTCCTATTCTTATGTGTTAAGTTCTTTAAAAAATGAGGTATTGCGTCCCTTAAGGAATCGAATTTCTCTCCCTTTTTAAATTTTTTCCAGACTTCATGGAAATCGACGGCGTTTTGCAATATTCCCTGTACCTTTCTTTGCGGAGGGTCTCTTTAGGGCGTGCCCTCTATTAGATGTTTTCCGCGAAAAATTGTTCTTTACTGTGAAAAATAAGCATGCCTAAACAAAACATGGTGACAGAAGTAAGACCTGCATAAATTAACCAATGCAAGTCTGGCATTTGCTTTAAAACTATTGACTGATTTAAAGCTTCCAAAATGCTGCCCATTGGATTTAAAAGCATAAATATTTCTAGCCGGCCAAAAGCGTTGGCATCATAAAAAACCGGTGTAAAAAAGATACCGAACATCAAAATGATCTCAACAATATATTTAACGTCCCGGAAAAACAAATTCGCGGCGGCCAAAAGCAGACCTAAACCCGTCGTAAAAAGGACTAAAAAAATCAAAATCAGGGGAGCCCATAAAATGGTGATGCTGACCCTAAAATTAACGAAGCAAAGGACCAACGCCAAAATAACGGCAGATATTGCTAAATCGAAAAGACAGGCGGCTATCGATGCCAGCGGCAGGACCGCCCTTGGAAAATAGATTTTAGTCACCAAATTGCTGTTGCCGACCAAACTCTGCACCGCAAAACGTATAGAACTAATAAAAAACGTCCATGGAAGGACTTTGACCGAAATAGAGATAACTCCAAGCCTGTCAACCGCATGGCCTGAGACAACCGCCATGGCCTGTTTAATGAGTACGCCTGCCACGACCGCCACCATGGGCATAAAAACAGCCCACAAGAAACCCATGGCCGCTTGTTTATACCGTATCCGGATGTCCCGCAAGGTCAGCATGTAAAATAGATCTCGGTATTTAATCAGTTCTTTGAGCGCTTGGGACATGACTGTTTCTATTTATTCCATTTTTGTTTAAAATATTCGACGGTCAATTTTAGGCCTGCTTCAAAATTGACCAGCGGTTTATAGTTGATTTTCCGGCTGATTTTGGAAATGTCCGCGCTTGTTTTAAACACATCTCCCGCTCGGACAGGTAAAAATTTTGGTTGGATATTTTTTCCGATAATACGATTGAGTACAGCCACCAGTTCCAAGACAGAATTTTCTTGTCCTAAGGCCACATTAAATATTTCATGTTTAATGCCAGGTGTTGTGGCCGAAAGAATATTGGCGGAAATGACATTTTGTATATAGGTAAAATCCCTTGATTGATGGCCAGTCCCAAAAATCGGCGGCTCTTCATTGTTTAAAATACAATGGATAAATTTAGGGACCACCACGGCATATTCATCATCTAAAGCCTGCTTCGGCCCAAAAACGTTGAAATAGCGCAAACAAACCGTTTCAACCCCGAAAAATTCTGAATAAATACGGCAATAATACTCTCCTGTCAATTTGCTTAAGGCATAAGGAGAGATCAACAGCGGCAAGTGTTCTTCTTTTTCAGGGAATTGGTCAGTGCTTCCGTAAATAGAACTAGATGAAGCAAACACAAAACGTTTGACCTTATGTTTGGAACAGGCCTGTAAAACAGTCAAAACACCGTCAATATTTACTTTATTATAGCTAAACGGGTCCTGTAAAGATTTAGGCACTGAACGCAATGCCGCCTGGTGCAAAACATAATCCATCCCAAGGCAGGCTTTATCACAGTCCGCCCTGTTGGTGATGTCTCCACGAATAAGCTCGAATTTATCTATCCCCAACCCTTTGGCAAAATCTAAATTCTCCTCTTTGCCTGAGAAAAAATTATCTAAAACCCTGACATAATGGCCTTCTTTAATTAAATGTTCGGCTATGCTGGACCCTATAAACCCCGCACCACCGGTGATTAAGTATTTACTCACTGTGTAAATCCTCTCTTTTGTTATAAATAACGATAAATATATTCTGGAATGAAGTATTCAACTCCAGTTAAAACATGCCCAATAATATTTGAATGTGCCTGGACCAAGAGCTCAATGGCACGGGAGACCATGCCGCGCTGGGTATGCCCGGCCTTAATGACCAAAATCACCCCTTCCACATTGCTCGCGATAATAACTGCATCCGTGACCGGCAGGACAGGTGGTGTGTCGATTAAGACAAAATTGTATTTTGCGCGCAAACTCACGATTAACTCCCTCATCCGTTCTGAGGCCAAAAGTTCTACCGGGTTTGCCGGGACCGCCCCTGAGGCAATAAAGCTCAAATGACTGATATCATCCAAACTAAACATGATCTCATCCAAACTTGCTTGCCCCTGAAGAAACTCGCTTAAGCCTTTACGGGCAGGGGCCCCTAGATAATGAAGTAATTGTCCTTTACGCATGTCAGCATCTATTAAAACAATACGTGGTTTATGTGTCGCGTGGGACATGGTGATCGCCAAATTTAAAGACGACACCGTTTTTCCCTCTGATGCAACTGAACTGGTGATGGCAATCGTCTTTGGTGGTTTTCCTTTGTTTAAAGAAAGGACATTGGTCATCAGGATTTTATATTGTTCCGAAATAACGGCCTTGGGATCAAAATAAGCGACTAACCGCGCATCAAGCTTGGAATCTTTAAGCTTATGTACAATCATCTGTTCATATTCTTTGATCTTGACGATCTTCTCTATGTGCTGGAGACTTTCCTCTGTTGCTTTCTGTAAAGCTCTGGTGATTTTTCCCATAGAATTTCCTATATTAAATAATCTGCCTTCCTTCAGTTACAAGCTACTGCATGATTTTTTACAATGCTTAACTGCTTCATCGGAGACTCCCCGATGACTTCCCGCATGATGTATTCATCAATGATCTTAAATCCATCAACATACCCCGTTAAAAGGGCAGAGTCGCAAATTTGATTGATTAAACGCGGCACACCATTGGAAAATTGATATACCAACTGCAAAGCTTCACTAGAAAAATATTCCCGATCGCTTTGGCTTGCTATTTTAAGCCGGTAAAGTATATATTCCTGCATTTCTTCAAAGGTAAGCGGTGAAAGATGAAAATAAATAGCTACTCTTTGCCGTAACTGTTCCAAGCGGCACAGACCCAATTTATGTTTTAATTCCGGCTGGCCAATTAAAACAATTTGGATCAATTTGTCTGTTTCGGTTTCCAGGTTTGAAAGCATACGTACTTCTTCTAAAGCAGACGGCTTTAGATTTTGGGCCTCGTCAATGATCAAAACCACATTGATCCCACGACTGGCCTGGACCAACAGGTAATCATTCAAACGGGAAAGTAGTTTGGCTTTATAAAATCCCGGTTGAAATTCAATTTCGAGGTCTTCCAACAAGGTCAGCAACAAATCTTTGCAGTTTAAATGAGTATTGGTAATGAGGGCCACTTCTGTGTTTTTATCAAATTTATTGATTAACGCCCTTGAAACTGTCGTTTTACCAGACCCAATCTCTCCGGTGATCACAATAAAACCCTTGCGCTGGTTAATGGCATAAAACAGGTTATTTAAGGCTTCCTTATGTTTATTGCCTTCAAAGAAAAATTTTGAATTAGGGGTCAGATTAAACGGAGGTTCTTTGAATTCGAAATATTTAAAATACATAGGTTTCCTTTCCTAATTACAAATTCGGCCTTTAACGTTTAATAAACATGTGGACCATGATGATAAAAGCAACCGTCAAAGTCCCTGTGCTTAACATCCAAAATAAAATCCACTTATTTTTCTCTTTTACTTCGTTTAGAGAATCTACCGTGTTTATTTTGGACATCACCCCCAATAGAGGAACGCCTAAAAATTCGCTGGCTTCCTGAAAATCCAAAAATGACCTATCTAAAAATTCAGTCATTAAAATCAAGCCCACTCCAGCCGCGGTCCCCAAAAATAATCCGATCACGATGACTAGCGGTACGTTAGGTTCAATGGGAGCAAGAGGAACGCGCGGGGGATCGATGATCGTATACTTGGTGCCTTCCTTGGAAGATTGCAATCTCTGGGTGATTTTGGCGGTCTCAAGCCTTTGCAAAAGAGTATTATAAATGGTTTCATTAACATTGACGTCCCTCCCCATGACATTGTCAAGTTTATCTATAAGTGCTACTTTATAAAGGTCTCGTGTCTCGCCCGTCACTTCAGCCTTGTCTGAGTCAGCTGCCGTTTTCCCCCCGCCAATACTGTCTAAAGTTTTTTGGATCTGGTCTACCAGGGGACTGGTTGATCCATCTAAAAGCTTGGCATCTTCACTGTATTGCAAATTATCTTTTTTTAACTCTTGCATCTTTTGGTTGATTTGGGCCCTTAAATCCTTGACCATAGGATGATCTTCGGTTGCATCAATCAAAAGTGTATTGAGTTTGTCTTTCAGCTGGGCGATCTCAGCTGATTTGATCTTCCCGAGATAAACATGCAATTGTTCTTCAATGAATTTAATAGCATCAGAGGTCTCTTTGTTCTGGATGCTGACATTGCGTTCAATAAAAATGTCGGTCACGTTTTGGACAACAGCCTGGGATTTTGATGGGTCATCGCTGGCATAGGACAAATCAATAATATTGGCTTCACGTAGGTCTATAACAATATCTTTGCGCAATTTGAGGACAAGCTTTTCAAATTCGAGATTTGTCTTAACGTTCTGGTCCAAATGAAGGCGCTTGACCAATTTGACCAAGCTATCCCACCCTAAAATGGTCTCCCGGATTTCTTGGGTCCTTTGGGTCATGGTAGAGGCAATGGCAATATTATTAAACAATGGATTATCCGATTTGCTTTCCTGGACAAGGATGGTTGTATTGGATCTGTATATCCTGGGCAACATGATACTGAAACAAATGCCCACCATAAGACCAATAAAGGCAGGGATGATAAATGCCCACTTCCTTCTAAAAAAGATCCTTAAATACCCATGTAAAGGTTGAATGAAATTAGAATCCATGAATTGCGGCTCCTGTGCCTGCTGCCTGGCTGATGGGTTGGGTAATGGGGTTGATAAACCGTGCCACTTTCGCCCATAAAGTGGCCGGCAGATAAAGCGTATCGCCTGGCTTCATCACATAATTCTGCCGTAAATCTCCCTTATAAAGCAAAGCGTAAATATTGACCTTCCGAAGCGTGACCTTGCCATTGTCAGATGGTGTAAAAAGCGTGGCCTTCTCGGTTGCAGCGGTCAATTGAGGTAAATTAGCAGCCAATAAAGCATCCCGGACTAAGATGGTGTCCCCCCTCATGAAAATCTTCCCTGGCAAACCGACCTCACCGACTACGTAGACCACCTTGCTGTTATATTCGGTAATCACGACCGTCACATCTGGCTTGATGATGTACTTCTCCAAACGTTTGGAAATCACAACTGCTGCCTTTTCTTTAGTCATACCAGACAATAAAATATCACCTACGAATTCAAATTGGATTTTACCTTCCATATTAATCGTGTACTTACCGCTGACC